>NZ_CAJXMA010000053.1:0-19188 GCF_913056445.1 uncultured Halovibrio sp. | reverse complement strand
CGCTCACCCGCCGCGCTTCCGCCCGGATCCGCTCCAGCGCCTCTTCACCGGGGGTCACGGTCTCCTGGGGAACGCCCTCCACCCGCTGGATGTCATAGTCCCGCTTCTCCAGCTCGATGGTTCGGCTGTTGCGCTCACCCTCAGGGCCGACCACCACCAGTTCATGGCTCAGTTCCGCGTCACGCCCGAAGCCGACGGCGAAGCGCCCGGATTCAGTGGTGGCCACGGCATCACCATTGAGGCGGATCTCACTGCCCGGCTCCACACTGCCCCTGAGCAGGGTCCCCTGGGTTCTGGGCCCTTCCAGCTCGAGAGCCACACCCGCAGCGGGAAGAAAGACAAGACAGAACAGCCAAAGAAGGCGCGACACGCGGAACCTCCGGGTTTGAGAGCGGGCAGACGCCCGTTATTGTTAGCGAACCTGATGAACAACTGCAACCGCGGAGCCGTGCCGGTGTACGAACTGCCCCCCTTCCAGCTGCCCTTCCATCACCCCTTTCTGGCGCCCGAAGAGGCGGATGAACTGCTGGCGCTGCTGCTTGAGCGCATTCCCTGGAAGCAGGACCGCATCACCCTTTTCGGCCGGGAACACCTGATCCCCAGGGAGCAGTGCTGGATCGCCGAGGACGGCCTGACCTACCGCTACTCGGGCCAGACACTGGAGCCGGCCCAGTGGCCGGACTGGCTCAGGCCGCTCGCGCGCCAGGTGGGTGACATCGCCGGAGAGCATTTCAACAGTGTGCTGGCCAACCGTTATCGCGATGGCAGTGACAGCATGGGCTGGCACAGTGACGACGAACCCGAACTGGGACCCGCCCCGGTAATCGCTTCACTCAGCCTGGGCGGCACCCGGCGCTTCCGTTTCCGGCACCGAGAGGATCATGGCCGTACCCTGAGCATCGACCTGCCCCACAACAGCCTCCTGGTAATGCCGGCAGGCGTCCAGTCCCACTGGCACCACGCCCTGCCGAAAACCCGGAAACCGGTGTCGCCGCGGATCAATCTGACTTTTCGTCGTCTTGTCGACGCCTGAGATCGGCCAGGCGCTGCTCAATGCGCCCGAAGAGGCTGTCAGCCGGATAATGGCCATTGCGATCCGGTTCACCGACCGGCAGTTCCAGCATCAGCGCCAGCACTTCCTCTACCCGTGACACGGCGTACACCCGGAAGCCGTTCGCCTTCACGGCGTCCCGCACGCGCCTCGCCAGCATCAGGTTCTGCACGTTCGAAGCCGGCAGGATGACCGCCTTGTCCTGCGCATCCCCCCGAGCCACACAGGCATCCAGGAAGCCTTCAACTTTCTCGTTGAGCCCCCCGACCGGCTGCACATCCCCGTGCTGATTGACCGAGCCCGTAACCGCCATGTCCTGGCGTACCGGCTGCTCGGCCAGAGCCGAAACAATGGCACAGAGCTCGCCGAGGGACGCGCTGTCCCCATCGATCTCAGCGTAGGACTGCTCGAAGGTGAGGGTCGCGGTAAGCGGCATGGGCTGTTCACGGGCAAAATGCGCCGAAAGCCATGCGGAAAGGATCATCACCCCCTTGGAATGAATGGAGCCACTGAGCTTCACATCCCGCTCAATGTGGATGACATCCCCGTCCCCGTACTGGCAGGTCCCGCTGATCCGGTTGGGCAGCCCGAATTCGTAGCCGCCAGTGGAGAGTACGGAAAGCCCGTTGACCTGTCCCACAGCACGGCCGCTGAACGACAGCAGCATGGAACCGTCGGCAAAGCCCTGCAGGAACTCGTCCCGGATACGCCCGCTGCGGTAGTCCGCACTGACCAGGGCCTGGTCCACATGCTCGGGATCAATCCCGTCCTCGCCACCGCTCCGGGCATGGAAGTCCGCCTCGCGCAGCACATTGGCGATGTCCACAGCATGCAGCGACAGCCGGTTCTGGTGCTCCGCCAACCGTGAGCTGTATTCGATCACCCGTGCCACAGCCTGTTTACTGCACGGCAACAGGCCCTTGTCCTGGCACAGACTGGCTATGAACTTGGCGTAGAGCACCTGGCTCTCGGTGGTGCGCGGCATCTCGTTCTCGAAATCCGCCGTCACCCGGAACAGCTCCGCGAACTCAGGGTCATATTCCTGAAGCAGCAGCCAGGTTTCGCGATCCCCGAAGAGCACCAGCTTGACGTCCAGCGGTACCGCCTCCGGCTCCAGCGAAATAGTTCCGGACAGCGTCAGCTCACGCTCAAGAGAGTGGATGCTGATTTCCCGCGAACGGATGGCGCGCTTGAGCGCATCCCACACGAAGCCGTGCTCAAGCACCTTGGTGGCGTCCATGAGCAGGTAGCCGCCATTGGCCCGGTGCAGGCTGCCCGGCCGGATCAGCGAGAAATCCGTGTAGACCGTGCCCTTGTAGGTCACGGTCTCGATGAACCCGAACAGGTTGTGGTAGGTGGGATTGTCCTCCACAACCACCGGCACGGACTCATCCTGGCGGGATACAAGCAGGTTGATGCGATAGCGCCGGGGCAGGCGCTGCTCCATGGAGGCATAGGCAAAGGCAGCCTTATCTTCGCTATCCTCCAGAAAGATGTCGAGATTATTCGCGATATCCTTCTTCATGGCCCGGAAGTGGTCGGGCACCCCTTCATAGTCACTGTAGCGCTCGGACAGCTCATCAATCAGATGGGCCCCGACATGCTCGACCGTTTCCTCGTTCAGCTTCTGCTGCTGCTCGGCGTGTTCCTCTTCCCATTCCGCGATCTGGCGCATGACACGCCGCAGCTTCTTCTCAAGCTCACGGATGATTTCCTCGAACGCCCGCCTCTCCTCCTCGGAAAGCGCATTGAAGGACTCGTTGGTATGCGGCTCACTGCCGTTGAGTGCCGTCAGCCGGTATCCCCCGGGCGTCGTCATGGACAGGTCCACGCCCTGCTCACGCGCCTCGCGTGCCAGGGCATTCAGTGCCTCTTCCTGGCGCGCGGCATAGCTCTGCTTGAGATCCTCGTAGCGGCTCTGGAAGGTATCGCTGTCGAAGGCCTGGGGGATGACCTTGACCAGGCGCGAAACCAGCCGATCCACATCATGGCGCAGCCGTTCACCGACGCCGGCCGGCAGCTTCAGGACCCTGGGATTGCGCGGGTCGTCATAATTCGCCACGTAGCACCAGTCGCTGGCCGGTGCGTGGGTCTCATCCCGATGCGCCAGGTAACGCAGCATCATGGTGCGCTTACCCAGTCCGGATCGGCCCAGCGCGTAGACGTTGTAGCCGTTGTGGGGCATGGCGAGGGCGAATCGGACCGCCTCCCGGGCACGGTCCTGGCCAACGATCTCATTCAGGGGATCCAGCGCATCCGTGTTACGGAACGGCAGATCCTTCAGGACACAGGTCCTGTACAGCTGTTTCTGGGGAAGTGGCTTCAACTCAATCAATCCGTCATCTGTGGGGAACGGTCAGAGATCGCACTTTACAGGCCTCAACAGGATTCACAAAGCACCTCCTGTAATGTGACCTGCGTCACAGGCCACCCGGACCCCGGTTTGACTCGGTTACCGATTGAGCGACAATCCAATGTTAGCAATAAGCAGAAACCTCGATCCGATTCAAGAGGCAGCAACCGCCCATGAGTACTCAGAGTGACTCCTCCGGGATCACAATGCATCTCGCGGACGTGCCCCTTGCACTGCGCAGGGATCACAAACGCCGTAATCAGGGTCGCGGTGACCCATCACTGACCACCTCCTGGTCCGGTCAGTGCAGTGCAAGCGAGCAGCGGATCCAGCCCCGGTTTGCCGCCCCCGGGCTCAGCGTGCGCGTGCGGGCACGGCGCCTGCTGCACTGGGAACGCCAGAGCCGGCCCGTGGAATGCCTGGACATCAACCGCTACGGCGTCGCCATTATGGCGGAGGAGGCCTTCCGGGAAGGCACCTCCATGCGCATGGATTTCCGCGGCGAGTACATCACGCAGTCGGATGTGAACGGCCGGGTCAAGAGCTGTGTCCGGGAAGCGGATGGGCATTACCGACTCGGCATCCAGTTCACCTACTGCTCAATGCGAGGCCATTACTCCCGCGCCATCGACAACGCCCTCTCCCAGATCGAGGCGTTCTGCCGCCGCCAGATGGCCCGTTACCGGCGCTGAATTGGCTGTTCAGCGCATTCCGCTGAACAGCATGGTCAGGACGATCATCACAATGATCCAGCCGATCAGCGCAAACCCGAAGCCGTTCGGCATGGGATTCCCGGTGCCCTCCGTCTCCCCCGCTTCGGGAAAAGGCCCTTCCATATCCAGGGGGGACTCGGCGCTGTGAGGGCCACCACCGAGAAGCAGCCTGACCCGCTCCTGCGGAAAGGCTTGTTCCAGCTGGGCCCGATGCTGGTGCCAGCCAAGGCGCTCATCCAGATAGGCCAGGACCTCCTCGGTCACAGGTGGCTCACCCGGCCTGGCCTGACGGGACAGGAAGTCAAACAGGCTGAAGCGCAGTACCTCAGTCACACCGGGCTTGTGGGCCCGTTCGCTCTCAAGCTGGGCCCGCCAGCGGCGCAGATCGTCCCGCCAGCCGGGATTTGAGAACACGGTTTCCAACTCCGTCATCACCCGGCCCGCCTGGATCTCAGCCTCCTGACTCGCGGGCTCCGGCATCTGGACAGATTCAACGCCCTTCCCCGATGCCGCCCCGTCATTACCGACATCAACTCCGAAATCCCGGGCCTGCGGTGCTGCTCCCGCCTCCCGCATGGCCGCCTCGTAGGCCTGCACCAGTGTCTGATAGCGCTCCGGAGTGGAATCCGGATCCACGAACCTCAGTTGATGCTCGAAAGCGGCCTCAATGGCCTCTGGATCATGGGTCTGCTCTATCCCGAGTGTGGACCACTTATTCACGGTGCCGATTCCCCCTGCTGTTCGTCCGGAACCTCATTGTCGTCCAGTTGATCAGCCGGCACCAGCGTGGCTACCTGGTTGGGGTTATAGGGGGTATACAGAACGACCAGCTGGCCACGGGCCACGGCCCGCGCCACCTGCTCGCGGCAGTCAGACAGAGGATCCTCGACATCCGCTCCCCCGGCTTCCCGGAGGCAATACTCCTCGATCAATGCCTCGAGCGCCTCACCTGAAAGCTGATCCGATGGGATCACCATGTCTCAGAGCAGATCCTCACTGGCGTCCTCGGCCAGCGCATCGTCTCCGGATGCCTCGTCTTTCTTGCCAGCGGCTTCATTGGGTTTGGGCATCAGCCGCTCGCGGATCTGGGTTTCGATCTCGTTGGCGATTCCGGGATTGTCACTCAGGAACTTGCTGGCATTCGCCTTACCCTGGCCGATCTTGTCGCCTTTGTAGCTGTACCAGGCACCGGACTTCTCAACCAGGCCTTCCTTGACCCCCATATCAACGATTTCGGCCATGCGGTTGATGCCGGTGCCGTACATGATCTGGAACTCGGCCTGTCGGAAGGGAGGCGCCACCTTGTTCTTGACGACCTTCACCCGGGTCTCATTACCGACCACTTCCTCGCCTTCCTTGACCGACCCCGTGCGCCGGATGTCCAGGCGGACCGAGGAGTAGAACTTGAGGGCGTTACCGCCCGTTGTGGTCTCGGGCGAGCCGAACATCACGCCGATTTTCATCCGGATCTGGTTGATGAACACCAGCATGGTGCCTGACGTCTTCACGCTGGCGGTGAGCTTACGCAGCGCCTGGGACATCAGCCGCGCCTGCAGACCGACGTGGGAGTCGCCCATCTCGCCCTCAATTTCGGCCTTGGGTGTCAGAGCCGCCACAGAGTCCACCACAACCGCATCGACTGCGCCGGAGCGCACCAGCATGTCGCAGATCTCAAGCGCCTGCTCACCTGTATCCGGCTGGGACACCAGCAACTCATTGATATCCACGCCCAGTTTTTCAGCATAGATCGGGTCCAGGGCATGCTCGGCATCCACAAAGGCGCAGGTCTTGCCCTCGCGCTGGGCTTCCGCAATCACCTGGAGCGTAAGCGTAGTCTTGCCGGAGGACTCCGGCCCAAAGATCTCGACCACCCGCCCCAGGGGCAGGCCACCGATCCCCAGGGCGACATCCAGCCCCAGGGAGCCGGTGGACACCGCCGGCATGGCCTCCCGCGGCTGGTCGCCCATCTTCATGACCGCCCCCTTGCCGAACTGGCGTTCAATCTGGGAAAGCGCGGAATTCAGTGCCTTTTTGCGGTTGTCATCCATTGTTTCTGCCTTCTGGTCGGTTGGTGCCTGCCGTAGTCACGACGTTGTCCAGGAACCCTGAACTGTATGTATGGACAGTATTATGCACAGACCTGATCAGTGATTCAACGGTCATCCCTGCAGCCAGCGCTTGAGGCGCTTCAGGGCGAACTCAACCGCCTCGCGCCGGACCTGATCACGGTCTCCTTCAAACTGTTTGCAGGTGGTAACGGGGGTGCTGCCCGCCACCCCCCAGCCGAACCAGACAGTGCCCACGGGTTTTTCCGCGCTGCCGCCGCCAGGCCCGGCAATACCGCTGACGGCCAAAGCCACATCCGCCCCGGTTTTCTCGAGTGTGCCGGAGACCATGGCCGAGGCCACGGCGGAGGATACCGCTCCGTGCCCGGCAAGAATGCCCGCGGGCACACCCAGAAGCTTTTCCTTGGCCTCATTGCTGTAGGTGACCAGCCCGGTCTCAAAGTAATCGGAACTGCCCGATGTATCCGTCAGGCATTTGGCGACCCAGCCGCCGGTGCAGGATTCGGCGGTCGCGATCACGCGCCCCTGGCCACGCAGGCATTCGCCCAGTGAGGCGGCCTTGCGCGCCAGGGTGGCGTCCGATGGCTCTCCCATACGGCTCTCCGTTTCGTTCGCGGGTTCATGGGACTAGAATCGTGCATTCCATCAGATCAGCAGGCTCAAGAACAGATCATGTCCGCAGCGGAACCCGATCTCAACAGCCACACGCCGATGATGCGCCAGTACCTGCAGCTCAAGGCCCAGCACCCGAATGAGCTGCTGTTCTACCGCATGGGCGACTTCTACGAACTGTTCTACGAGGACGCACGCCGCGCCGCCGAGATGCTGGACATCACCCTGACCGCACGCGGCCAGTCCGCCGGTCAGCCGGTGCCCATGGCCGGTGTGCCCTACCATTCGGCGGAAAACTACATCGCGCGCCTGGTCCGCGGCGGCCACGCCATCGCCATCTGTGAACAGACCGGTGACCCGGAAACCAGCAAGGGACCGGTGGACCGCGAGGTGGTGCGCATCGTCACCCCGGGCACCCTGAGCGACGAGGCGCTGCTGGAGGAACGCCGGGACAACCTGCTCATGGCGATACATTCCCACAAGGGGGCCTTCGGCATCGCCACCCTGGAGATCTCCTCCGGTCAGTTCGTCGTTGAGGAGCTGGATTCGGAAGAGGCCCTGAGCGCCGAACTGGAACGTCTGCAGCCCGCCGAGATCCTGATCAGCGAGGACTTCCCCAGCCCGGAACTGCTGGAAGGCTTCAGCGGTATCCGCCGCCAGGGTCCCTGGCTGTTCGAGATGGAATCCGCTCACCGGCTGCTGACGCGCCAGCTGCAGGTGCGTGACCTGCGTGGTTTCGGCTGCGAGGATCTGACCCTGGCCATACAGGCCGCCGGCTGCCTGCTGCAGTACGCTCGTGACACCCAGCGCAACAACCTGCCGCACATCCGCAGGCTCAGCCGCGAACGGCGTGAGGAGAGCGTCTCCATGGACGCGGCCAGCCGCCGCAACCTGGAAATCGACACCAACCTTGCCGGCGGCCAGCAGAACACGCTGGCCTCGGTCATGGACCGCACTGCCACCGCCATGGGCGGGCGGCTGCTGCGGCGCTGGCTCAATCGCCCCCTGCGCGATGCCGGGACTGTGCGCCAGCGCCGCGACAGCGTCAGCGCCCTGCTGACCGATCATCAGCATGAGGCCATCCACGAACGCCTGCGCGGGATCGGTGATATTGAGCGCATTCTCTCCCGGGTCGGTCTGGGTTCCGCCCGGCCCAGGGACCTGGCGCGGCTGCGCGATGCCCTGATCACCCTGCCCGAACTCCAACAGGACATGGCGCGCCTGGAGCTGCCCCACCTGCAGGCAATCGCCGAACGCATAGCAACCTACCCGGTGTTGGCGGAAACGCTGGAACGGGCGATTGTGGACAACCCACCGGTGGTAGTACGCGACGGTGGCGTGCTGCGTGCCGGCTACGACGGGGAACTGGACGAACTCACCAGCCTCAGCGAGAACGCCGGCGACTACCTGATGCAGGTGGAAGAGCGCGAACGGGAGCGCACCGGAATCAATACTCTCAAGGTGGGCTACAACCGGGTTCACGGCTA
This sequence comes from uncultured Halovibrio sp., assembly GCF_913056445.1. Classification (NCBI taxonomy): domain Bacteria; kingdom Pseudomonadati; phylum Pseudomonadota; class Gammaproteobacteria; order Oceanospirillales; family Halomonadaceae; genus Halovibrio; species uncultured Halovibrio sp. The sequence goes on along the minus strand of NZ_CAJXMA010000053.1, from coordinate 10,906 downwards.
CTACATCGAGATCAGCCGGACCCAGTCCCACAATGCGCCCACGGAATACATCCGCCGGCAGACGCTGAAGAACGCCGAACGGTTCATCACCCCCGAACTCAAGGAGTTCGAGGACCGCGCCCTGAGTGCGAAGAGCCGCGCCCTGGCGCGGGAGAAGTATCTCTATGACGAGCTCGTGAAGCATCTGGGCGAACATCTCTCGGACCTCCAGGAAACCGCAGGTGCCCTCTGCGAGCTGGATGTGCTGACCAATTTCGCCGAAAGGGCCCAGAGCCTGCGCTTCAATGCCCCGGCATTCAGTGACGAACCCGGCATCGCCATCAGCCAGGGCCGTCACCCGGTGGTGGAATACCTCCAGGATGCCCCCTTCGTGCCCAACGACCTGCACCTGGACGACCGCAACCGCATGCTGGTGATCACAGGCCCCAACATGGGCGGTAAATCCACCTACATGCGCCAGACCGCGCTGATCACCCTGCTCGCCTACTGCGGCAGCCATGTACCGGCCGAAAGCGCCACCCTGGGCCCGGTGGACCGCATCTTCACCCGCATGGGCGCCTCGGACGACATCGCCAGCGGCCGCTCCACCTTTATGGTGGAAATGACCGAAACCGCCAACATCCTGCACAACGCCACGCCCGAGAGCCTGGTACTGATGGACGAGGTGGGTCGCGGCACCAGCACCTTCGACGGCCTGTCGCTGGCCTGGGCAGCGGCCGAGCGTCTGGCCCGGGATGTCGGCAGCTACACCCTGTTCGCCACCCACTACTTTGAGCTCACCAGCCTGCCGGAGCAGGCCGGTAGCGCCCGTAACGTCCACCTTACCGCCACGGAGCACGAGGACAGCATCGTCTTTCTGCACAGTGTCCATGAGGGCGCCGCCAGCCGCAGCTACGGGCTGCAGGTGGCGCGGCTTGCAGGGGTACCGGTGGACGTCATCGACAATGCCCGGCGCAAACTGGACGAACTCGAGGGCAGCGCCGGCGCAACACGCGCCGAACCGGCTCCGGCCTCGGCCATGCAGGCGGACATGTTCGCCAGCCTGGAACCCTCGCCAGAGGAACGTGATATCCTAGGAATCGACCCGGACGGCATGAGCCCGCGTGAAGCGCTCAACACCCTGTATGAGCTGCGGGCCCGTCTGCGGGAACGCCTTGGCGGCGATTGAGCCGGGTCATTGCAGACCCCGTCGCCCGACCCTAGAATAGCCGCCTGAACCATCGCTAGGATGTAACCATGACGTTTGTCGTTACTGAAAACTGCATCAAGTGCAAGTACACCGACTGCGTGGAAGTCTGCCCCGTGGACTGTTTCTACGAGGGGCCGAACTTCCTCGCCATCGACCCGGACGAGTGCATTGACTGTGCTCTCTGTGAACCGGAGTGTCCGGCCGAGGCCATCTACTCCGAGGACGAACTGCCCGATGACCAGGAGGAGTTCCTGGAGATCAACGCGGATCTGGCGGCCAAATGGCCGAACATCACAGAGAAGAAGGATCCGCCGGAAGACGCCGAGCAATGGGATGGCGTCAAGGGCAAGAAACAGTACCTGGAGCGCGACGGCGCCTAGACCGGTTTCCGCATAAGAGCCACGTCCTTGCGTGGCACCTCACAGTGCCAGCCGAACCGCGCCGCGACCCGGTGCAGCGTGGCTTCCCTGTAGAACACCACATGGGTCGGATCCCGCCGGTAGTGCCAGCCGGCGAACCGGTCGTCGTCCGTCTGGAAACAGGTCATCACGCCCAGCCAGCCCCCAGGCAGCAGCAGCCGGTCCAACAGCCGGAAGGTAGCTGCCGGGTCATGCAGATGCTCAACCACCTCGGTGCAGGTGATCGCCTGGTACGAGCGCCCTAGAAGCGCCTCGTCCGGCGCGTAGAAGGGATCATAGCCATCGGCGGCGAACCCCGCCTCGCGCAGCATGGTCACCAGTGCGGGTCCGGGGCCACAGCCGAAATCCAGCACCCGATCTCCCCGCGTCAGGCGCGGCATCAGTTCGTCCGCGAGCCGCGCCAGGAAACGCCGGTAGCCCGGGTCCCTTTCATCGTTGTCATGCTGGTCATACTCGGCTTTTTCCGCCGCCGGCTCGGGCCGCTGGGAAGGCTCAAGAAAGGTGGCCTCGCACTGATGGCAGCGCCAGTAGTCGCGCTCACCAATCGTCATGAACGCCGCGGTCGTACCGCTTTCACACACCGGGCAATCGGGTATGGCGTTGTGTAACATGGGCGCCTGCAATGGGTCTCCCGGATGATCAGTCACAGAACGGAACAGCGACGCGAATTATGAGAGAAGACGTTCAGGATTACTACGGCCGCCAGCTCCAGGGCACCCAGGACCTGCAGACCAATGCCTGTTGCGATCAGGCGCCACCGGAATGGCTCAAGCCCATCCTCGCCAGCCTGCACGACGAAGTGCTGTCCCACTATTACGGCTGTGGCCTGGTCGCCCCCCAGCTTCTCGAGGGCGCGCGCATTCTGGATCTGGGCAGCGGCAGCGGCCGGGACTGTTACGTGCTGTCGAAGCTGGTCGGTGAACAGGGTGAGGTCGTGGGTGTGGACATGACCCCGGAACAGCTGGCCATCGCCCGCCGCCACCAGGAGTACCACAGGGAGGCCTTCGGCCACGCCCGTTCCAACGTGCGCTTTCTTGAGGGCTACATTGAGCAGCTGGACGAGCTGGACCTTGAGGACGACTACTTCGACATCGTCATCTCCAACTGCGTGATCAACCTGAGCCCGGACAAGGAGAAAGTGCTGTCGGAAGTACAGCGCGTGCTCAAGCCCGGCGGTGAATTCTACTTCTCGGATGTGTACGCCGACCGTCGCATACCGGCACACCTGAAAGAGGATCCGGTGCTGTACGGCGAGTGCCTTTCGGGCGCCCTCTACTGGAATGATTTCGAGAACCTGGCCCGAAAGACCGGCTTTACCGACCCGCGCCTGGTGGAAGACCGGCCGCTGACCATCGAGAACGAAGCCATTGAGGCACGCCTCGCCCCGGCGCGCTTCTTCTCCGCCACCTATCGCCTGTTCAAGCTGCCCGGACTGGAGCCCCACTGCGAGGATTACGGCCAGGCGGTGATCTATCAGGGGACGATTCCCGGTGAGGATGCGGTATGCCGGCTGGACAAACACCACCACATTGAGCGCGGCCGCGTCTTCCCGGTCTGCGGCAACACCTGGATGATGCTGGCGGATACCCGCTTTGCCGAGCATTTCAGGTTCATCGGCGATTTCAGCACCCATTTCGGGATATTCGAGGGCTGCGGCACGGCACTGCCCTTTGATGGCCCCGAGTCCGGAACGGAGGGGGCGGGCGGCAGCTGCTGCTAGGCGCTGCCGCGCACAAATCTCAGGAGCTGGTTGTTGGCCGGCATGCGGAAACGTTCCACGGCCTCGAAACCATAATCCGCCGCCAGCGCATTGAAGACCGCCCGGTCCTTGATGCCGCTGGACGGATCCCGCTCCTGGAGCCAGGCATCCAGCTCCGCGTTGCCCTCACTGGTGTAGCCACCATCCTCATTGAAGGGCCCATAGATCAGCAGATCACCGCCCTGGCGCAGGTGGGCGGCGCTGATTGCCAGCAGACCGTTAACGATGCGCCAGGACACGAAATGCACGGTGTTGGCAGTGAACACCGCATCAAAGGTTTCCCCCAGACGGACCCCAGCATCAAGCGCGTCCACCTCCAGTGGGTCACGCACATTGCGCAGCTTCGCCTCACGCCGCCATTGCCGGATGCCATCAAGATTCTCGGCGATGTCCGTGGGCTGCCACTCCAGGTGCGGCAGGTGGCACGCCATATAGACCGCATGCTGGCCGGTCCCGCTGCCCAGCTCCAGCACCTTCGCGGGCTGGGTCAGGACCTCTGCCAGAACCTCCCGGATCGGTTCCTGATTGCGCTCACAGGCCGGCGCAAAGGGTTTCTCTGGTGTTTCCGTCATGCTTTACCACTCTCTTCTCCGCCGAGAACCGTACTGGTATCCGGAAACTCCGAAGACGAATGAGCCGGCTCCTCACCCCCATCATCCGGCTCCGGCGTTTCCATCCCGGCCACGGTCTTTTTCAGGTCCCGCAGCAGGTCCACCGGGAAGACAATGGTATTGGTCTTATCATTGGCGATATCGGTGAGAGTCTGCAGATACCGCAGCTGCAACGCCTCGGAACGCTTCGACAGCGTCCGCGCCGCCTCCAGCAGCCGCTCGGAGGCTTGCTGCTCACCCTCGGCATGGATGATCTTGGCCCGCCGTGTACGCTCAGCCTCCGCCTGGCGCGCAATCACGCGGATCATGGACTCGTCCAGATCCACGTGCTTGATCTCAACGTTTGCGACCTTGATGCCCCAGGCGTCGGTCTGGGCATCCAGAATCTCCTGGATGTCCTCATTAAGCTGGTCCCGGGAGGCCAGCATGTCGTCCAGCTCATGCTTGCCCAGCACCGAACGCAGCGTGGTCTGAGCCAGCTGGCTGGTGGCCGCATAGAAATTCTCCACGTTGATGACCGCATTCTGTGGATCCATCACCCGGAAATACAGCACCGCATTGACCTTCACCGAGACGTTATCCCGCGAGATCACGTCCTGAGAAGGCACATCCAGGACAATCGTCCGCAGATCCGTGCGCACCATCTGCTGAATGAACGGGATCACGATGATCAGCCCCGGCCCCTTCACTTTCTGGAACCGGCCCAGCAGGAAGATCACACCCCGCTCGTACTCCCGCAGGATCCGGAACATGCTCACCAGCAGACTGATGACGATCAGTACAATGGCTATGGTGAAATATTCAATCATTCGACTGGCCCTCCGACCTGACTGTCAGTTTGAGTCCTTCCACGTTCTGGATAACCACAACATCTCCTTCACGAACCGGATCCGCCGAGTGCGCCTGCCAGATCTCGCCAAGCACACGCACCCAACCTACCCCCCCGTCAAAGTCCCGTATTGCCACGGCCGTAGTGCCCTGCATACCCTCAGAGCCGCTGACCACCGCTTTGCGCGTTGACTGCAGTGCCATGCGCAGCACCAGCACCATGATCAGGAAGGTCGATACCGAAAATGCCGCGATCACAGGCATGGCGATCTGGTAGCCCGGCAGGTCCGTGTCCATCAGCATGACGGAGCCGATCACAAAGGCCACGGCCCCACCGACCCCCAGGATCCCGAAACTCGGGGAAACCGCCTCAACCACCATCAGCCCGATCCCCAGCAGCATCAGTGCCAGCCCCACATAGCTAATGGGCAGCATCTGCAATGCGTACAGCCCCACCAGCAGACAGATGGCGCCCACGACGCCGGGCACACCCATGCCCGGGTTGTAGAACTCCAGGATCAGGCCATAGATGCCCACCAGCATCAGAATGTACGCCACACTCGGATCCGTGATCACCGTCAGGAACTCGGTGCGCCAGTCCTTCTGGATACGACTGATGCGGTGATCGGCCAGGGTCAGCGTCTGCATCACGCCATCCACATCCACTTCCATGGCGTCCGCCTGGGCAAGCATGTCCTCAAGACTGTCAGCACGGATATCGATCACATTCTTCTCAAGCGCCGCACTCGAGGAGAGGTTCACCGCCTCGCGCACTGCCTGCTCCGCCCAGTCCGCATTGCGCCCACGCAGCTCCGCCAGGCCACGAATGTAGGCCACGGCATCATTGATCACCTTCTTCTCCATGGCACTGGCGTTACCGGCATCGCCACTCTGCCCGGCTGATGCTCCATCTCCCTCCTCTGACGCCCCCTCGGCAGTACCGTCTTTGCCGGTCTCATCAGCCGCGGCGCCATCGTCGGCCTGGAGGCTGAACGGGGAACCACCCCCCTCATCCTGACCCCCCCCGCCACCGATCTGCACCGGCGTCGCCGAGCCCAGATTGGTCGCCGGCGCCATGGCCGCCACATGGGACGCATAGAGAAGATAGGTTCCGGCGCTCGCCGCCCGCGCGCCACGGGGCGTCACGTAGGTTGCCACCGGCACCTTTGAGGAGAGGATGCCCTGGATCATGTCCCGCATGGACTTACTCAGCCCCCCCGGCGTATCCAGCTCCACCACGAGAAGATCCGCCCCCTGCGCCTCCGCATCCGCCAACGTGCGCAGGAACCAATCCGACACCGCCGGCCCAATCGCCTCCTGGATCGTCATAACCCGGACATCCGCCGGCGCACGGCCATCATCCCCTGCCTCCTGAGCCTGAACACTCAACAGCAGGGCACCGGCGAAAAGCAGGAGCAGTGAAACCAGACGTGGCAGTCGACGCATTGAAGCTCTTCCCTGAAAAGAGGTTCTCCAATGAAAGATGGTGGATTTCAGGTGGTTTGACAAGAGAAGAATGACCCGTAGAAGCGAGCCCTGCTCGCGATCATTCGATCGTATCGCGCGCGAGGCGCGCTCCTACAGGATAGGGGAGACGTTACACGGTGAGGTAACCACCATCCACGTTCAGGCAGGTGCCCGTGGTGTAGCTGGCCGCATCCGAGACCAGGTAAAGCACCGCCCCGGCCATCTCGCTCGGCTCCGCAATCCGCTTCTGCGGGATATGCGCCAGTGCCTGCTGCTTGATGGAATCGTTGGTGGTCAGGGCACTGGCGAACTTCGTATCCGTCAGCCCCGGAAGCAGCGCGTTCACACGCACGCCCTTGGTTCCCAGCTCGGTGGCAAACGACTTGGTCATCTGGATCACCGCCGCCTTCGAGATGGAATAGATCCCCTGGTAATGCCCCGGGATCACCCCGTTCACCGACGCCACGTTCACAATGGAACCACCGCCATGCTTCTTCATCAGGTTCACACCCGCGCTGGTCATGAAGAAGTAACCCCGGATGTTCACATCCACCGTCTTGTTGAAGGCCGCCTCATCCGTGTCCTCAATGGGACCGAAGTACGGATTCGCCGCCGCATTGTTCACCAGGATATCCAGCCGCCCGTAACGCCCTTCAATATCCGCGAAGATGGCCTCAATCTGCTCCATCTCCCCGATATGGCACGCAATGGCCTCAGCCTTGCCACCCTCGTCACGGATCGCCTGCGCCACCGCCTCACAGCCATCAATCTTGCGGCTGGACACAATCACCTGCGCCCCCTGCTTCGCCAGCAGCTTGGCAATTTCCTCGCCGATACCACGGCTGGCACCGGTTACCAGGGCAATGCGGCCCGTCAGGTCAAACAGATCACTCATTTTCCAATTCCTTGTTTTCCAGTTTTCATTCGTTGCGTCATCGTTATGGCCGGTCGAGTGGGAGCGGGGACGGCCAATCGGGAAGCTCTGGAGCCATGGATGGCGGAAGAGCAGCCTACAGGGATGTACTTGTGGCGTTTCCCGATTGGCCGTCCCCGCTCCCACTCCTGCAACACATTCGCAGTCCTGAGATCACGATTCTCATCGATAGGTGACCAACTTCGGGTCTTCCCCTTCGAGATGCCCAAAACTGTTAAAAACAGCCAGCGACCGCCGATCCCCACTGAACAGCACCCGCGACACACTCGCATTCGCCAGCACCTCATTCAGCCGGAACGCCCGCATGTCATCCAGATCCAATAGCGACTGGGCCACCACACTGATCGGCCCACCCGAGGTCACCACGAACACATGCTTCGCATCCCCGGCATCCCGGATCACCTCATCAAGCCCCTGCAGCACACGCTCCCTGAACGCCCGCCAGGACTCCGGATAATCCCCCTCGTTCTCGCCCCCGATCCAGCGCCGGATCGCCTCACTGAACGCATGCTGGAACGCCTTCCGCGGATCCGCCTCTTTCGCCAGCTGCCGGGCCATCTCCTCCGGGTTTCCCCACCCCGGCCGGTACGCCTCCAGCACCGACCGATGGTCAAACTCATTCAGCCCCGGGTGCACCGCCGCCTCCGGCAGCCCATCCCCGAAGCCTTCCGCCATCGCCTCTATGGTCTCGCGATGACGGCGCAACTCACCGCCGAACAGCCGTTCGGGCTGGGTATGCCGGCCAATCCAGCGCCCCAGAACCCGACCCTGCTCCCAGCCACGCTGCGAAAGCCGGTCGTAATCCGACGCGCCGAAACTCGCCTGCCCATGACGGATCAGGTGGAGTGTTGCCATCGATCCGCTCCTACAGGCTGCTCTTCTCGATCAACCGCTTGCAGCGCTGCTCCAGGTAATTCGCTGCCTGGCCGAAGCCCGCAAAGCGCTTGTCCTGGGTCTGACCGTGGTAGTAGCGGTAATAGATCTGCTGCACGATGCCCGCCAGGCGGAACAGCCCGTAGACCTCATAGAAGTCGAAGTTGTCCGCATGGAAGCCGGAGCGCTCCATGTAATAGGCCACCACCTCTTCCCGGCTCATCATGCCCGGCCGGTGCGTGGGCTGACGCCTCAGCATCTGGAAAAACTGGTCGTCGTCCGCCTGCACCCAGTAGGCCAGGCTGTTGCCCAGATCCATCAGCGGATCGCCAAGCGTCGCCATTTCCCAGTCCAGAATGCCGATCACCTCAAAGGGGTTCTCCGGGTTCAGCACGACGTTGTCGAAGCGGAAATCGTTATGGATAACGCAGGTGGCCACATCCTCCGGCATCTTCTCCTGCAACCAGGTCATGACCGGCTCGAAGTCGCTCACATCGTCGGTACGGGCCTTGCGGAAGCGATCACTCCAGCCGTCAATCTGGCGCTTCACATAGCCTGCCCCCTTGCCGATCTGATCCAGACCCGCGGCCTGATAATCCACCCGGTGCAGGTCCACCAGCTTGTCGACCACGTTGCCGCACAGCTTGCGGGTGTCCTGCTCACTGAGCTCGAAACCCTCGGGAAAATCCTGACGCAGGATGATGCCCTTGAGGCGTTCCATCACGTAGAACTCGTCACCGAGCACGTCATGGTCATCGCAGATGGCGATGATATCCGGAACATAGGGGTAGACCGGCTTGAGTGCACGCATGATGCGCGCCTCGCGCAGCATGTCGTGGGCCGATTTGGCCTTGTGACCGAACGGAGGGCGGCGCAGGACGAAGGAGCGCTCGCCGTAGTCGATCTGGTAGGTCAGGTTTGAAGCGCCGCCCGGGTACTGGCGGATCACAGGCTCGCCTTCCAGCTCAGGCAGCTGCTGCTTCATAAAGCGATCCACCGCGGCCGGGTCCAGCGCCTCGCCCTCGCGGGTTTCCGTTGGCTGATCAATCAGGGTCATGGTCGCCTCGCTCAGTTCTTCTGCATCTTTTTCATCCAGCGCTTGCTTTCCATCCCCAGCAGGAAATCAAAAGCCTTCGGGCTGGCGCGCTTGATGTACCACAGGCGGCGTTCAGTCTTGTGCGGCAGCACCCAGAAACTCCCCTTGCGCACGGCACGGGCAATGTCTTCCGCCACATCGTCCGCGGTCACGCTGGAGCGCTGCATCAGCTTGTTCACGTTGTTCTGGATGCCCGGAATGCTCGAACGCATGCTCGAGGTCAGGTTTGTCTGGAAAAACGCCGGGCAGACCACACAGACGTTCACGCCGGTGTCGAGGAACTCATGGTTCATGGTCTCGGAAAGCGCGATGACGCCGGCCTTGGAGACGTTGTAGCTGCACATCAGCGGTGCCAGCATCAGCCCCGCCATGGAGGCAATGTTGACGATGGTGCCACTCCCCTGCTCTTTGAGGAGCGGTGTGAACACCTTGCAGCCCCGGACCACACCCATGACGTTGATGTCCAGGATCCACTCCCAGTCCGAGATGGTGGTGTCCTCGATGGAGCCTGCAGAGGCTACACCCGCGTTGTTGACGACCACGTCCACGCCACCCCAGCGCTCCACCAGGGCGTCCTTTGCCTTTTCAAGACTGTTGAGCCGGCGTACGTCGCATTCGAGGAAAAGTCCCTCGCCGCCGGCCTCGTTAATGGCACTTTCGGTTTCCACACCCTGTTCCGGCGTGATGTCGCCAATGCAAACCCGTGCGCCCTGGCGGGCGTAGTTCAGTGCCAGTGCCCGGCCGAGGCCACTGGCCCCGCCGGTGATGAATACCCGTTGGCTCATGCGTTGTCTTCCTTTGTTATCGGTATTTGGCCAGCTCAAGCCTTGCCACCATGGCCCGGTGCACCTCATCCGGCCCATCCGCCAGCCGCAGTGACCGCGCCGCGCCGTACATGGCGGCCAGCTCGTGATCGTCACTGACGCCACCGCCACCGTGCATCTGGATGGCCTGGTCCACAATGGTACACAGCATCTCCGGAACCACGGCCTTGATCTGTGACACTTCGCTCAGTGCGCCGCCGACACCCTTGGTATCCAGCAGCCAAGCGGTCTTGAGCGTCAGCAGCCGCGCCTGTTCGATGTTCATGCGTGCCCGGGCGATGATGTCCGGATTACCGCCGAGCTTCGACAGCGGCTTACCGAAGGCTTCACGCGAGTTGGCCCGGCGGATCATCTTCTCCAGTGCCCGCTCAGCGGCACCGATGGCCCGCATGCAGTGGTGCACGCGGCCCGGCCCGAGCCGCCCCTGGGCAATCTCGAAACCGGCCCCCGGTGCCTTTATGATGGCACTCTTCGGCAGCCGGACGTTGTCGAAGCTCACTTCGCCGTGACCATGAGGGGCATCCTCATCCCCGAACACCTTCAGCATCCGCTCGACCTTTACACCGGGTGTGTCCTTCGGGACCACCACCATGGAATGGCGCTGGTGACGGTTGGCGTCCGGATCGGTCAGGCCCATGAAGATCAGCACCTGGCAGTTCGGGTGGCCGATACCCGTGCTCCACCACTTGCGCCCGTTCAGCACCACTTCATCGCCCTCGATGGTCGCGGTCGCCTCCATGTTGGTCGCATCCGAGGAGGCGACATCCGGCTCCGTCATGCAGAACGCCGAACGGATCTCGCCCGCCAGAAGCGGCTTGAGCCACCGCTCCTGCTGTTCCTCAGAGCCGTAGTAGTAGAGCACCTCCATGTTGCCGGTATCCGGCGCGTTGCAGTTGCAGATCTCCG
>NZ_CAJXMA010000052.1:0-20166 GCF_913056445.1 uncultured Halovibrio sp. | reverse complement strand
CAGCCATTGTTTCATTCCGCGCCTCCCTGGCCGTCACCGGCTTCGGCCAGCCGCCGCAGCACTTCATCCACCGTCTCAAATTGGTTCTCCACCAGCGGATCCACGTCCGTCTGCGGCACATGGCACTGGGTGCAGAAGTAACGGTCCGGTGAAACCGCCGCCAGCACCTGTTTGTTGCGATCCATGAAGTGGGTGATGCTGACCATGGGTGCCCCGCTCTCCGGTGAGGCGCTGCGGCTGTGGCAGTCCAGGCACTGGTTGAAGCGCTTGTCCAGCTGGTAGCCGTCAATACTGTGGGGGATCACCGGCGGCTGTTCCGGATAATTGCGCTCCTCGCGCCCCTTGCGGTCGGTAACCCCGGCAATGGGCGGGGCCGACGGCGTTGCGCTGTAGCCGGCACCACGCAGGCCATCCGGCCTGGGCGCGTCCGTCGTCTTCTCAGCCGCCACGCCCATGGCCAGAACGGTGAGCACCAGAAGGGTTACAGTCGTGATGAAGCTTTTCATGATGGGCCTCTCTGTTCCGGTGCCTTAAGCCAGGTCCACAAGTTCCAGGCGGACCGCGCATTTCTTGAAGTCAGTCTGCTTGGAGATGGGGTCCGTGGCGTCCAGTGTGACCTTGTTGATCAGCTTGCCCGCGTCGAAGAAGGGCACGAAGATCAGTCCCCTGGGTGGATTCACGCGGCCCCGTGTCTCGACCCGGGCGCGGATGGAGCCCCGGCGACTGACCACGCGTACCTCGCTGCCACGACGCATGCCCTGTTCCCGGGCATCGTCGAAGTTCATGTAGACCAGAGCATCCGGCACGGCCTGGTGCAGCTCCGGCACCCGGCGTGTCATGGACCCTGTGTGCCAGTGCTCCAGAACCCGGCCGGTGCACAGCCACATGGGGTATTCATCATCCGGACTCTCGGCCGGCGGCTCATCGGGCACCGCGAAGATGCGGGCGCGGTTGTCGTCGTTACCGTAGAACTGCCAGCCGGTGCCCTCTTCCACGTAGGGATCCAGTCCCTCGCGGTAGCGCCAGCGGGTCTCCTCGCCGTCAATCACCGGCCAGCGCAGGCCGCGCACTTCGTGGTAGGTGTCGAAGGGCGCCAGATCCTTACCCTTGCCCTCGCCGAAGTTCCGGTATTCCTCGAAGATGCCCTTCTGGATGTAGAACCCGAAGTCCTCGGATTCATGGTTCGGGTAACCCTCGCGCATCTGATCCAGCGGGTAGGCATCCACGTTACCGTTGGCGAACAGCAGGTCGAACAGCGTTTTATCCCGCAGCTCCGGTGCCTTCTGCAGCTGCTCCTCCGGCCAGACCTCGTCCAGCCGGATGCGCTTTGAAAGCGCCACTGTCTGCCACAGATCCGAGCGGGACTCGCCCGGCCCGCTCACCAGCTGGTAGAAGAACTGGGTCCGGCGCTCGGAGTTGCCGAAGGCCCCCTCCTTCTCAACCCAGGAGGCGGTCGGCAGGATCAGGTCCGCGCACTGGGCGGAAACCGTGGGGTACATGTCGGAGACAATGATGAACGACTCCGGGTTGCGCCATCCGGGATAGGTCTCCTGGGCTGAGTTCGGGCCGGCCTGGATGTTGTTGGTCACCTGGGTCCAGTAGACCTTGAGGTTGCCGTCACGCAGCTGGCGGCTCTGCTCCACGGCATGGAAGCCGACCTTCGAGGGAATGGTGCCTTCCGGCAGTTTCCAGATCTTCTCTGCCTTCTTCCGGTGATCGGCGTTGGCCACCACCATGTCCGCCGGCAGCCGGTGCGCGAACGTGCCCACCTCCCGCGCAGTGCCGCAGGCGGAAGGCTGGCCCGTCAGCGAGAACGGGCTGTTGCCCGGGGTGCTGATCTTGCCGGTAAGCAGATGCAGGTTGTAGATCAGGTTGTTCACCCACACACCCCGGGTGTGCTGGTTCACGCCCATGGTCCAGAAGGTCATCACCTTGCGGTCGGGATCGGCGTAGAGCTCGGCCAGGCGTTCAAGCTGGCTTTCCCGTACCCCGGATTCGCGCGCGGCGCGTTCGAGGGTGAATTCGCTGACGTGCTCCCGGAATTCCTCGAAGCTCATGTCCGACCAGCTGTTGGGGTTGTCCGCGTTCTCGGCCTCCTGCTGGCGCGGATCCTCGGGCCGCAGCCCGTAGCCGATGTCAGTCACGTTGCGGACGAACTTCGTGTGCTTATCCACGAAGTCCTGATTCACGCTACCGGACTGGATGATGTGGTTGGCGATGTAGTTGAGGATGACCACGTCCGCGTGCGGATGCATGACCATGCCGTTGTCCGCCAGGTCGAAGGAGCGGTGCTCAAAGGTGGAGAGCACGGCAACCTCGGTGTCCGGGTAGGACAGGCGCCGGTCCGTGACCCGGGTCCAGAGCACCGGGTGCATCTCCGCCATGTTGGAGCCCCAGACCACAAAGGCATCCGCCTCCTCGATGTCGTCGTACACGCCCATGGGCTCATCGGACCCGAAGGTACGCATGAACCCACCCACGGCCGAGGCCATGCAGTGGCGGGCGTTGGGATCGATGTTGTTGGTGCGGAAGCCTGCTTTCATCAGCTTGGACGCGGCATAGCCCTCCCAGATGGTCCACTGGCCTGAGCCGAACATGGCCACGCTGTCCGGGCCATGCTCGCGGATGGCCGTCTTGAACTTCTCGGCCATGACGTCCAGCGCTTCGTCCCAGGACACCGGCTCGAACTGGCCTTCCTTATGGTACTGGCCATCACGCTTGCGCAGCATGGGCTGTTCCAGCCGGTCCTTCCCATAGAGGATCTTGGAGAGGAAATACCCCTTAACGCAGTTGAGCCCCCGGTTGACCTCGGACTGGTTGTCACCGTGGGTGGCGACGATCTGCCCGCCCCGGGTGCCGACCATGACGCTGCAGCCCACGCCACAGAAACGACAGGCGGCCTTGTCCCATCGCAGAGAGGTCAGCTCCTGGTTGGTGATCAGGTTACTGGCGCCGGCAGGGATTGCCATCCCCGCCGTGGCAGCAGCAGCCGCGGCGGCATTGGCCTTGGCGAATTCCCGACGTGTCATGGTCATGGCTGGATTTCCTCCGGTTGATCCGCTTCCTGGGCGTTGAGGATCTCGTGGTAGATGAGATTGACGGTGAACACGCCGGGGCGATCCCGGCAGGCATCCATCAGGTCAAGAATGGGCTGGCGACCCTCGCTCTCGGTGATCAGCACCAGCTTCCCGGCCGGGTCCGTGCCGCGGACTTCCACCTCAGGGTGGGCGCCGGCCCACTGGCTCAGATCATCCAGGGACTCCGGGGCCACCTGAACGAGCAGGCTCGCGATATGGATCTCGTCTGTCATGGCGGGGCTCCCACTAGCCTGTCGGAGGGCCGGGCGGGCCCATCAGCTCCTGGAACATCCAGACGCCAAAGCCATAACCGCCAACGACCATGAAGGTCACCAGTGGGAACAGAAAAACGATCAGGAAAAGGAAGAGCCCGATTTCGTGTTTTCTGCGGTCTTCTTCAGGCACCTGAGCCGGGTCCGTCATGAGGGCCTCTCTTGTTATTGCCGCATCGTGGTTCCATCTAATCACCACTGGCTATCGAGGCCATTGCGAAAAATCAACATCCGGAAAGACGCTACACAAGGTTGCGACGCAGTAGCAGTTTGACCAGCCGGATCTGGGGGGTATCAGTGGGGTAGCTCTGCAGGTACTGATCCCGGAAACGGATCATTGTTTCCCGGTTGTGGATGAAGTGCGGGTCTATTCCGGTCAGGCGCCGGATCACCCGACGCTCCCGGGGCGTGAGCCGGATCTGGTCACCATGGACAAGCATGGTCAGTCTCCCGGTTTGCCAAAGTCTGTCCGATAGAATAGATCGAGTGAGCTGGCAAGACCACTGGCGGCTTCCAGATAGAGGTTGCGCGACAGGTCGTAACGCAGCGCCATACGGCTGACGGGCTGGAACAGACCCACGCCGTAACGCAGACTGAGCCTGTCCGTCAGGTAGCCGGAGGCCACCACACTCGCCTCCTCGCCCCGCCCCTCGGTCTCAAGCTGCAGGTCCTCGATCCCGACACGTTCACCGATCTCGCGGGTGAGCGGCGCGGTGCGGGCCAGCCCGAGATTGATCGCAGCCCGCTCCATGGCATAGCTGTCGCTCTCGCTTTCCAGTGGCCGGCCCAGTGTCAGATACGCCAGCGCCTGCTGCTGGCTCATCGGGGGCTCGGAGAAGATCTCGGAGCGCGGTTCGTCCGCGGGGCCTGTGATCCGTATGCCGGCCGTCACGTCGTCCACAATCCGCACCGCCTCGATGTCCAGGAAAGGCCGGTCAATGGGCCCGGAGAACAGCAGTGTGGCGCGGCGGATGCGCAGATCCTGGCCATAGAGCTCATAACGGCCATTACGCAGGTTGAGGTTGCCATTGGCCACCATGTCGTCGGCCAGGTTCAGGCGCCCCTCAAGGTTCCCTGTCACACCGAAACCGTTGAAATCCACACGCTCCTCCCCGATCCGCACGTCCAGGTCCAGGGATAGAGGCATGGGGCCGGCGTCGGGTTCCTCGCCTTCAATCACCGTATCGCCGGATACACCAACGGCAGACTCCGGGAGGGATTCGATCACCACGCTTCCGGAAGGAACACGGACCTGGCCGGAGACGCCAACCCCCTCCTCTCCGTAACGCAGCATCAGATCCGGGAAGACCGTCAGCTCTGCGTAAGGCGGCACACTCACCGGCAGCGACTCAGCCACCAGGGAAATCTCTGCCCTCGGCCCATCGGCCCAGCTGGCCGAGCCTTCAATCCGGCCCTGGCCCTCCTCACCGCTGCGCCAGTTCCCGTCGATCCTTGCTTCCGTGCCATCGATGCGCGCTGTTGCACTCAGTTCAGACAGAGGGAGCGGGAGCCGGGGGTCGCGGATCTCGCCCTCCGACAGGGCCACCTCCCCCTGCATGGAAGGTGATGCCACGGGCCCGCTGACATCCAGGCGCCCCGCCAGCCGTCCTTCCACGGTGTCCAGGTCCAGGAAGGGACGGATCAGGGCCAGATCCAGCGCCTCCAGATTGAGCTGGCCGTCCACTGGCATGCCCTCCTCCAGCGGCCTGAGCGCGGCATTCAGGTCAAGCTGCCCGATCTCCGGGCCAGCCAGATCCGCGCTCAGCCGTGTGCGCTCAGGCCCGAAATCCGCGGCAACCCGCAACCCGCTGTACTCAAACGGCAGCCACTGCCAGGCCTGCTCGCCCTCCTGCTCATCCACCTGCGCGTCCAGATTGTCCGGATCCACGTCACGGCGCAATTCAACCTGGCCGCTGCCGGCATCAATCCATGCCCGCCCGCGTGGCCCCTGGTCATCCAGTTCCAGCGTGGCATGGGCATCCAGGGTGTCTTCCCAACGGAAGGTCGGTGGCAGCAGGGGCCTGAAGGCCCGGGTGGGCAGATCCGCCACACCCAGCTTCAGTGAGGGCGCCGGATTGAGCCGCTGATCACCGGTGCAGAGACGGGCACCGCCCCAGCGCCAGCAGTGGGCCCCGAGGTGGGCCTCGCCATCCCGGGCGAGCGTCAGCCTGGCCGGGGTCGCCATCAGCCAGTGCTGGCCCGGAAGTGCGACACCACCGCCGTTGAGGGTGGCCTGCCAGCCTTCACTCCCCCAGGCGCCTGCTGCGCTCAGTCGCAGATTTCCCTGGCGGTGCATCAGGGACAGACCGAGCTCATGATCGGCCAGGGACCCGTCAACCCTCAGCTGGCCGGATTCCAGCCGCTGCTCCCGGGCTTCCAGTCCCGAGAAATCCACGCGGGCCCGGGCCGCACCGTCGTCGGCCAGACCCGCCTCACCCTGCAGCTGCCTGAGTTCGATGCCGTACTCCTCAATCGCCAGATCCCGGGCGCTGAAGGTCATGCTCCCCTTCGGGTCGCCAAGCAGATGGCGGCCACTGGCACGCCCCTCAAGCTGCCCTTCAAGACCGGACCAGAACTGGCCCAGTACCGGCAGGTTCCATTCCAGCTCCGCCTGCAGCTGCTCCGCCTGGCGGGCGGAACCAGTGAGTCCATTGTCGCCGAAACGCAGCTCCAACGCGGGGATCTCCCAGTGTTTCCCCTCCAGACGGACCCCCGTTTTCAGCCACAGAGCCTGGCCCCGGAGGCCGCCCGCCAGCTCCAGCGAACCATCCCCTTCAGGACCGTTATCCGTCATGCGGCCGCTGCTCCTGAGATGACCACTGAGCACCCCATCCAGCTCCGGCAGACGCCGGCCCGGCAGTAGATTCTCCAGTGCAAGGTCCGTACGCCACTCAAGGCCGCCGGACCACCCCACCCCCAGATCGCCAGCAGCACGCCCCAGTGCACTGGCCAGACCCAGCCCCTCAAGGCGGGCCCGACCGAAGTCGCCTTCAACCGGTGTCCGCAGCCATACGGGCCCTTCCCGTGTGAAGAGCTGCGCATCCAGGCGCCCGGTGTACTCGCCGTCTTCAAGCGCAAAATCCAGGCCGGCATCGCTCACGGCCACCGGCACCGAGGGCAGATCCGGGACCAGCCGTTGCCAGGGGAAATAGTGCCACGCCAGCGAACCACTGGCGCTCAGCCCATCACTCCAGCTTACGCTGGCGCCTCTGAGCACCAGCGAGCGCGCCCCCCCCTGGTCGTCCGAGACGGCAAGTTTCTCGATGCTTGCCTGTTTGATGGTGGTATGCCCTTCCAGGGACACATCAAGCCCGGGTTGGGTGGCAAGCACCGCATCCCCCGCGACGGACCAGCCTTCATCCAGATCGCCGCTGGCATCGAGCACCAGATCCCTCAGCGCATAGTGCGGTGGCAGATCCGGTGTTGCCGCGAAATGCTCAGCGCTCAGTCGGGCTTCGGCGGGGACTCCTGGCTCCAGGGGGTTCACCCGCCCCTGCAGGCGCGCCTGCCAGGGGTGGCTCATACGGGCCATCACATCCAGCGCGCTGACCGTTCCGGCCAGCTCCGCCGTCAGATTCAGCTCTCCGGGGAAATCCGTACCCGTTTCATAACCCAACTCCAGTGCCAGATCCACCGGCCAGTCCCCCCTCATTTCGAGGGACCCTTCGGCCCTGGCATCCAGGCCCTCCCTGATCACGCGCAGTGAATCAAGCTGGAGAGTGCCGCTGCTGAGTGTGGCCCTGGACTCAATCGCTTCGAGGATCAGCGTGTCGTTCCAGCTGATCCGGCCCACATCCAGGTCCGCGATGGATACGGAAAGCGGCAGCCGGATGGCGGGCAGTTCAATGGCGTCACTGGAGGCTTCCGAGGCCTCGCCCTCAGGAAGGGAGAGCGCCACCCGGCTGGCATGGAGTCGGTCCACGCAGAGTTCCAGTGTGAAGAGGCACCCGGGGGACCAGGCGAGGTCCACGCCCTCCAGCCGGGCCTCTGTTCCCCGGCCGTCGTCATAGACAACGCGCTCCGCACGCCAGGCACTGCCCAGCGAGCCCTGGTAACCCGCCACTTCCAGGCCAGGGACCTGTTGGATGACCCAGCGGCTCCCGCTCTCGGTGAACAGCAGCCAGCCTGCCACCGCCATCACCACCAGCAGGGCCGCCACCGGCAACAGCATCACTGCCCAGAGAACACGGCGACGCATCATCAGAGTTCCGGCCCCATGGAGAAATGAAGGCGGAAGTTCTCGGGTTCATCCAGCCCCCGCGCAATGTCCAGGCGGATGGGTCCCACTGGTGACACCCAACGGATGCCCACGCCCACACCGGTTTTCAGTGGATCCCCCAGATCATCAAAGGCATTGCCTTCATCCACGAAAGTCGCCAAGCGCCAGCTGTTCGACAGTGGGTACTGGTATTCGACGCTGCCGGTGAGCAGGAAGCGCCCGCCAACATTGTCGCCGTCCTCATCCGTCGGGCCCAGGGTGCGGTAACCGTATCCACGCACGCTCTGGTCACCACCGGCGAAGAAACGCAGAAAGGGTGGTACCTGATCAAATTCATTGGTTCCAATGCCGCCGGCGCGCACCCTTGCGAGAAAACGGTGCCCGTTGCCCACGGTGATCAGCCCACGGGCCGAGGCGACCAGATGGATCACATCAATGTCAGAAAGCAGGTCACGTTGGCCACCGGAACTTTCAAACTGGAAACGATAGCCCCTGGAGGGATCCACCGGGGAGTTGCGGTAGAGATAGCTGTAGCTCAGGCCCGGCAGCACCAGGACCGTACGCTGTTCACGGTCGTCGCCCACGCGGAAACGGACCTCCTCGCGCTGCAGCGAGACCACCTGCTGCCACCCGGAATCCAACTCACTCTGCCACTGGCCACCCAGGCTGATCCGACGGGAACGCGTATCCTCGATGTCTTCATTCTGGTAGGAGCCAGTAAAGCGCAGAGAATCCGTCATGGGTGGATTGAGCGGCAACTCATAGTAAAGGCCGGCATTCTGGCGTGGCCGCGAAACCTCGAACTCCATCCCGCGGCGGTGCCCCTGGGGGTTCACGTAGTGCTGGTCCCAGGTGGCCCGGAGGCGGGGGCCCACGTCGGTGCTGAAGCCCACGCCCGTTCCCAGTGAATGGCGTGTGCGCTCATCCAGGGTGACATCCACCGGAATCTCCCCGTTGTCAGCCGCTCCCGGATCAGCGTCCACCAGAACCTCACTGAAATAGCCGGCACCTCTCAGGTCCTGGGTCAGTTCAATCACACGATCCGAATGATAGGGCGTTCCCGGCTCAAACCGCACGAAACGCTTAAGCAGATCCTGCTCAAAATAGATGTCCTCAGGGAAATGGGCTTCTCCCAGGCTGTATCGCGGGCCGCTGTCATACAGCAGTCGGATTTCAGCCTCGCGCTCATCCGGGCGCACCCTCAGCTCGCGGGTAACGAACTCGCCATCGAAGAAACCATGCGTCTGGGCACGCCCCCGCAGGAAGCGCTTCACCTGTTCATAGTGCCCATGATTCAGGACATCACCGACCTCCGGGCGCAACCGCCCGGGCACCTCGAACGCCGCCAGGTCGGCCCCCTCGCCACGCACCTCAATGCGCACACTGGTCAGGCGCACCGGCTCGCCGGGTGCCACTTCAAGACGCAGCACGGGCGGATCCCCCTCCACCACCTGGTAGCGGATGTCGCCGTCGTAATAGCCGAGTGCGCGGATGGCTTCCGTGGCACTGTCCCGGGCATGGGCGGCGAAACGGCGCAGGGAGGCTGCATTGCGGTCCCCGAGATCCCCTACATGGGCACGGATGTTGGACTGGAGGGCGTCGTTTTCCGGCTCAACAATGACCTCGAGTTCCGCCGCACGGACTCCGGCCACGGCCAGGATCAACAGCGGGAAAAGCAGAAGCCGGAGAACTTTCGGGGTCATCATCCACGCATGATATCAGCCCCGAAGCGCACAGCCACGGGCTCGGCGCAGTAAATTCGTCAGCTCTGCCAGGCGGTCAGGAAACCGTTATAGACGGCAAAATAATGCAGGGCGCCCCCGGCCAGGACAAACAGGTGCCAGATCGCGTGATTGTAGGGAATCCGATTCAGGAGGTAGAAGACCACCCCGACCGTGTAGGAGAGCCCACCGGCCACCAGCAATGCCAGTTCGGTCACCCCCAGGATAGCGGGCAGCTCCGTGGCTGCCACGACCACCAGCCACCCCATCACCAGGAAGGTGGCCACCTCGAGTGCCCTGTAGCGATGGCCGAATACCAGCTTGAACACAATGCCGCCCACAGCCAGCCCCCAGATTATGGCGAACAGGGTCCAGCCCAGGGTCCCACGCATGTTCACCAGCAGGAACGGCGTGTAGGTGCCGGCTATCAGCAGGAAGATGGCGCAGTGATCGAACATCTTGAAGGCCCGGCGCAGTGTTGGCCGGCGCGCGCTGTGGTACAGAGTGGAGGCTAGGAAGAGAACCACCATGCTGATGCCGTAAACCGTGGCGCTGGTGATGGACCAGACATCGCCATGGAGGACAGCCAGCGCTATCAGGACAATGGTCCCTGCAAGTGCCAGAACCGCCCCCAGGCCATGGGTCAGGGCGTTCCAGATTTCTTCGACGGGATGGAAATCAGCGTTGCTCATGGCCTGACAATACAGTGAACAGCTGTGCACTGTAAAGGACGGGGCCAGCTTCTGGACTCAGTCGCGCGCAGTCACCCGCGCCTCAAGTTCATCCAGCGCCTCACCCGTGTACACCGCGAGGCGCTGCATGCTCGGCAGGGTATCCCGGCAACCGGTATAGCCGAAGTTGAGCGAGCCCGCGTAGCTCAGGCAGGTGATGTTGAGCGCGCCGCCATGGGTCACCAGGGAGACCGGGTACATCGCCTCCATGCGGGCGCCCTCGTAGTACAGGGGTTCACTCGGCCCGGGGACGTTCGAGATGGTGACATTGAACACCGGCCGCATGCGCCCACCCAACCCGGAGACCAGCTGCAGGATGTAGGGCGACATCAGCATCATGGTGTACTGGTTCAGAACCTGCCGCGGCAGACTCTGGAGATGCTCCTTGGCTTTCTGGGTGGACTCCTTGATCTGCTCCAGCCGCGCCATGGCATCCGGCTCATCGGTCGCCAGGCTGGCGATCATGAAGCTGATCGCCGTACCGGTGCCCTCGTCATCGGCAGGCCTCACATTGACCGGGATCCCCGCCGTCAACGGCTCTTCCGGAAGGGCGTCCTGCTCCAGCAGGAAGCGGCGCAGGGCGGTGCCACAGATCTGCAGTACCACATCGTTCAGCGACGCATCCGTCCTGCGGCAGATGGTCTTGAGACGATCGAACTCATAGAGCTGGGTCGCAAAACGACGCTGACCGGTGATGCGATTATTGAGGATCGACTGCGGGCCCACGAAGGGCGCGGTCAGCTTGCTGTCCTTGCGCCGCCAGGCGGCACTGGCGAGGCGCCCCACCGCCGCCGCCAGCTGCGGGGTAGAGCCAGCCTGGATGCGCAGCGCCTCAACCGCCTGCTCAAACGCCCCCTGAACCGAGGTAACCCCCTGCCCGGCCTGGGAGCGGCGCTGGCTGGGCTCAACCGCCCAGGGTGGTGGCATGTTGGTACGGGCGGGATCCGTGGTCAGGATCTTCTGCATCAGGCGTACACCACTGATGCCATCGATCATGGAGTGGTGCATCTTGGTGTAGAGCGCAAACCGGTTGCCCTCAAGCCCTTCGATGATGTGGCACTCCCAGAGCGGGCGATCGAAATCCAGCGGGTGCGAATGCAGACGCGAGACCAGAACCCCCAGTTCACGCTCACTGCCGGGCTTCGGCAGGGCCGAATGGCGCACATGGTAGTCCAGGTCCAGATCCTGGTCCTCAACCCAGGCCGGCACCAGACTGCGCCCCAGGCGGCTGCCACTGAACAGCTTATACTTCCAGGGCGCCTGGATCTCACCCGCATTCTTCATGCGCTCAACCATGTCCCGCAGGAAGGTCTCAGGCGCTCCCTCCGGCAACGAGAAGATCTGCATCGTGCCCACATGCATGGGCGTGTCTTCGGACTCGACCTTGAGCCAGGACGAGTCCAGCACACTCATTCGCTTCATCGGGAGCCTTCTCCTTGCATTAACACCGGGATGGTTGCATCAGCGAACGGGCATTCTACCTGAAACATTCTGTTACAGAAGGCCCCTGTAGGACTTTGGTCCGATTTAACACCCCGACAGTCAGACACCACCCTGTTTGGTGGGCGGCTCCTGATCCGGATCAGGCGAATAGCCCAGTCTGTTAAGCGCGGCCAGCACCTGATCCAGAAGCGGGGTGCTGTCGCCCGGCATGTTCTCGTCATCCGCCACCGTCAGCTCACGCGCGTCGTACTCCCAGCGGCGCAGAATCCGGATGCGGTCATCAGTGCTCAGCTCCCCGGCGGTTACAACCTCATCCGGCGTAGTGAACACGGCTGCAGGGTCAACCAGTGCTTTTTTCAGGTCCATGACTCACCTCCTCTTTCCGTCCTTCCAGCGTAGCACCAATGGGGTCACGCTGCCGCCAGGTCGCCGGGCCAGTGCGTGACAGGCTCACCTTTGCTATAAAGAGCCCTCAAGGCACGTCATAAGGATGCAGTGTGCTCACCATCAACCTCCGCAACCTCCGCACCAGCCACCAGACACTCTGGTTCGCACTGGATATGCTGATGCTGGTGCTGCTGGTCATCAATCTTGTCTGGCTTCTGTTTGATTCCCTCTATGCGGTGGATGTTCTGAGAGACCTCCTTACTCAACAGGTGCCGGCCTTCACCGCTTTCTACAACCCCATACACCGGCATTTCCTGTTCTACGACCTGATGTTCATCGGGATTTTCCTGAGCGAGTTCGCGGTGCGCTGGGTGCATGCGGTCTACCGGCGGGAGTACCAGCGCTGGTACTTCTACCCCATCGCCCACTGGTACGACCTGCTGGGCTGCATCCCGGCTTCCGGAGCCCGGATCCTGCGTTTTCTGCGCGTTTTCAGCATTGTCTATCGCCTGCAGAAATACGGCGTCATCGACATCACGAACACACGCCTTTTCGAGTTCCTGCGCTTCTACTACGACGCGTTCATGGAAGAGCTTTCCGACCGCGTGGTTATCAAGGTGCTCAGCGGCACACAGGAGGAAGTGAAACGGGGCTCGCCCCTGGTCCGGCGCGTCCAGGAGGAAGTCCTGCTGCCCCGAAGGGATCTGCTTGTGGACTTTCTCTCCGCCCGGATCACCCGCTACGCGCGGGAAGGCTATATGCCCAGACAGCAGGAACTGCGCGCCTACCTCAATACCCGGGTGATTTCAGCCATGAACCGCAACCGGGACCTGGGCCGCATCCGTGAACTGCCGGTATTCGGCAGCTGGGCCTCGGGCACCCTGGATCGCGCGGTGGGCGACAT
This sequence comes from uncultured Halovibrio sp., assembly GCF_913056445.1. Taxonomy (NCBI): domain Bacteria; kingdom Pseudomonadati; phylum Pseudomonadota; class Gammaproteobacteria; order Oceanospirillales; family Halomonadaceae; genus Halovibrio; species uncultured Halovibrio sp. The sequence continues at coordinate 7,412 of NZ_CAJXMA010000052.1, read as the reverse complement.
CACCGCCGAGGTGATTGAACAGATCCTCAATGACCTGAGTTCCCCCGACAATCACGACTTCGTGGAGGATCTGGTCGATGTGCTGCTCACACCCCACGAACGCGAGAATTCCGAAGCCAATACGGCTGTCATACAGGGCGTGATCGAGACACTGGAACTGGTCAAGGACCAGGTGGCCGTCAAGCGGTGGCAGGAAACGCTGGCGGAAAAGGATGAACAGAAGGCAGCCGACAGAGCGACCCGACAAGAGCAGAAGGCATCAACATGAGCGAATGGCTGGATCAACCGGCACGGGACCTGGCCGGTGCACTCCGTACCGGCAGCATAACCAGCGAAGCCGTTACGGCTGAACTGCTGGCACGCATTGACGCACGCAACGCGCCCATCAATGCCGTCATCCACCTCGACCGTGAACGGGCCCTGGATCAGGCCCGGGAACGCGACCGGCAACGTGAACAGGGCGAACACTGCGGCGTTCTGCACGGACTGCCCATGACAGTGAAGGACGTCTGGGAGGTGGCCGGCATGCCGACCACCGCTGGCTCCTCCTCCCTGCAGGCACACCGGCCCAAGCGGAATGCCGATGCCATCCAGCGGCTTGAGGAAGCCGGCGCCATCATCATCGGCAAGACCAATGTGCCGCTCTTCGCCTCAGACCTGCAGACCTACAACCGCCTGTTCGGCGTGACCAACAACCCGCGGGATCTGGGGCGGACGCCCGGTGGTTCATCCGGCGGCGCCGCAGCCGCCCTTGCCGCGGGCATGACACCACTGGAGGTAGGCTCGGATGTGGGCGGCTCCATCCGAACACCGGCCCACTTCAACGGCGTATTCGGGCACAAACCCAGCCGCGACATTGTCTCCCTGCGCGGCCACATCCCCGGTCCTCCGGGCACCCTGACGCAGCCGGACCTGGCCGAAGGCGGCCCCATGGCGCGCACGGCGGACGACCTGGCCCTGCTGCTGGAGGTCATCGCCGGCCCCAGGCCCCACGAAGGTCCACAGTGGCAGCTGTCACTGCCGGCCCCCGGTTTCAGCCGCCTGGATCAGGTCAGGGTCGCCACCTGCTTCCATGACCCGGCCTCGCCGGTCGCGGATGCCCTCACACGCCATTATGAGGATCTGGCAACACGGCTGGCGGATGCCGGCACCAGCGTGTCGCGGGCTGAGCATGAGTGGCTGGATCATCGCCAGCTGATGCCCCTCTATCACAACCTGCTGGGCAGCCTCCTGGGCACCGGCTTCCGGCCGAAACAGCGCCGCCAGCTCAGGCTGATGGGCTATATGCTCCGGCTCTTCGGGCGCTGGATGCGGATGCCCCCTGGGCTGGAGCAGTACATCCTCGGCGTGAATCAGCCGGTCCTCAACTGGCTTCAGCATTCAGAACAGCGGGAAAAGGCCCGGGCGGCCCTTGTAGAGGATCTCTTCGGCACCGCCGACATACTGCTGACGCCGGTGACGCCCACCACGGCCATTCCCCACAACCGCAGCCAGCCCATGTTCCGCCGGAAGATCCTGGTGGATGGCAGGGAGCGGCCCTATACCGACCAGATGCACTGGATTGCGCTGGCCACCACACTGGGGCTGCCAGCAACGTCGGCCCCGGTTGGCGTGGATGAGAACGGTCTTCCGTTCAACATCCAGATTATAGGCGCGCCCGGCCAGGACCGGGCGACCATCGAGTTTGCACGCCTGATGGAAGAACAGGGGCTGAGCGGGTTCCGCCCCCTGTAGGAGCGCTTGCCTCGCAAGCGATCAGAAACAATCGCGAGCAGGCTCGCTTCTACAGGAGTACTGGCCTCAGTTACGCTCCACGATAGCGGTCACACCCTGGCCGCCGGCGGCGCAGATGGAGATCAGGGCGCGTCCGCTGCCTTTCTGCTCCAGCAGCTTGGCCGCGGTGGCCAGAATGCGGGCACCAGTAGCGGCAAAGGGATGGCCCGCCGCGAGACTGCTGCCCTTAACGTTGAGCTTGCTGCGGTCAATGCTGCCCATCGGCTTGGCGCGGCCGAGCTTCTCCTTGCAGAAGGTCTGATCCTCCCAGGCCCTGAGGGTGCACAGTACCTGTGAGGCGAACGCCTCGTGGATCTCGTAGAAATCAAAGTCCTGCAGTGTGAGGCCCGCCTTGTCCAGCAGCCGCGGCACGGCGTATGCCGGCGCCATCAGCAACCCCTCCTTCTTGCCGACAAAATCCACGGCGCCTGTTTCAACGTGGGTCAGATAGGCACGCACCTTCAGGCCACGCTGCTGCGCCCATTCCTCGCTGCCCAGCAGCACGGAGGACGCGCCATCGGTCAGCGCTGTGCTGTTGGCCGCCGTCATGGTGCCCTTTTCCTTATCAAACACCGGCTTGAGCTGCGAGAGTTTTTCGAGTGAGGAGTCCGGACGCAGGATGTTGTCCCTCTCAAGCCCGGCCAGCGGCGTGATCAGGTCACTGAAGAAACCTTCCTCATAGGCCGCAGCCAGTTTCTGGTGGCTCTCAAGCGCCAGCTGGTCCTGCTCCTCACGGGGAATGCCCCACTCATGCGCGGTCACCTGCTGGTGCGCCCCCATGGACATGCCCGTACGCGGCTCGCTGTTCTCCGGGATCAGCGGCACCAGGTGCTTCGGGCGGAAACGGGCGGCAATCTTCAGTCGTTCCGTATTGGTTTTCGCGCGGTTGAGGTCCAGCAGCAGTTCACGCAGGCCCTCACTCACACCGATGGGGGCATCCGAGGTAGTGTCCGTGCCCCCCGCGATACCCACATCCACCTGGCCCAGAGCAATCTTGTTGGCAACCAGGATGGCCGCTTCCAGGCCCGTCCCACAGGCCTGCTGGATATCATAGGCCGGGGTTTCGGGAGCCAGCCCGGAGCCCAGAACGGTCTCGCGGGTCAGGTTGAAGTCACGGGAGTGCTTGATGACAGCACCGGCGACCACCTCACCCAGGCGCTCCCCTTCCAGGCCGTAGCGGTCCACCAGCCCACGGATGGCGGCCGTCAACATGTCCTGATTGGAAAGCTTACTGTAGGCGGTATTGGAACGGGCAAATGGAATACGGTTGCCGCCGAGAATGGCGACCGGGCGCGGCAGCGTGGCAGCGGCCCCATTCCCCTTGCTCTGCCTGCTCTTACTGGAAGTCGATTTTGCTTGTGCCATTGCATTATATCCCTGTTGCTTTCGAGACGCGGAGAGAATCGGGTGCATACTGTGCGGATTGCATGCACAGCCTCATTGGCTGAGGTGACGCTTCCGGGTGACAGCCGGTTCATTGCATTCAACGGGGTGAAAGCGCCCAATACAGCCACTTGAAAACGGCCGGGAAGCTCCCTGCTGTGACCCTTTTCCAGGGGATCCGTTACCATTCAGATGTTCACAGAATGTAACATATCTCCGTTATGAATCTGAAAATGTTCCATTCCGACTGACCAGGGGATACTGCTATGTCCGATCTCTACCTCAAATTCGTGAATACATCTGTCGGGAAACAGGCCGCATCCTCGCTCGGCCTTCCCGCCCCCATTGAGCTGGAACGCTGGAAACGCCAGGACCAGTCGTTCATCGAGGGCAAGGTGCTGGTGGGCGCCGGCCCCAGGCCGCGGGCTCTTTCCGCACTGGGTGAAACCCTGCGCGGCAGTCCGGCCACACTCTATTCCCCCGAAGGGCCCGCCACGCTGGGTGAATCCTCGGCACTGGTGGAAAGCGGCGTTGCCAAGACGCTGACCATGGAGGACGAGGCCATCGCCGAACACAAGTTCAAGGCACTGGTCTTCGACGCCACCGGCATCCGCGACACCAGCGAACTGCGTTGCCTGTATGACTTCTTCCACCCCACCATCCGCCAGATCGCCAGGTGCGGGAGGGTGCTGATCGTGGGCACGGATCCGGCCTCCTGCAAGAACCCTGCGCGCGCGGCGGCACACAAGGCGCTGGAGGGCTTTGTGCGATCGGTGGCCAAGGAGATCGGCAAGAAAGGGGCCACTGCCCAGCTGCTGTGGGTGGCCCCCAATGCCGAGAACCAGATCGAGTCCTCGGTGCGCTTCTTCCTCTCGCCCAAGTCCGCCTACGTGGACGGTCAACCAGTGCGCATCGGCAAGGGCAGCGGCACCAAGGGCCGCACCGCCGTAAATACCAATGCCCCCCTGACTGGCAAGGTGGCACTGGTCACTGGAGCCAGCCGCGGCATCGGCGAGGCGATTGCCCGCACCCTGGCCCGGGACGGCGCGCGCGTGGTCTGCCTGGACATTCCCGCCACCATGGAGGACCTCAATCGCGTGGCCGAGGACATCGGCGGTTCACCGCTGGCGGCGGACATCACCGAGGACAATGGCCCGCGCCTGATCGCGGATCACCTGGAGGACGAGTTCGGCGGCATCGATATTGTCGTTCACAACGCCGGCGTCACCCGCGACAAAACCCTTGCCCGCATGCCGGAGCACTTCTGGGATATGGCCATCGCCGTGAACCTTACGGCGGAGGAACGGATTGACGAGGAACTGATGGAGCGGGACCTGGTGCGCGAGAACGGCCGCATTGTCTGCGTCTCCTCCATTGCCGGGTTCGCGGGCAACTTCGGCCAGACCAACTATGCCGCCTCCAAATCCGGGGTCATCGGCTATGTGGAGAGCATGGCGCGGCAGCTGAAGAACGGCATCACCATCAACGCGGTGGCGCCCGGCTTCATTGAAACCCAGATGACCGCCGCCATGCCGGTGACCATCCGCGAGGCCGGCCGGCGCATGAACAGCCTTTCCCAGGGCGGCCTGCCGGTGGATGTGGCGGAAACCATCGCCTGGTACTGCAATCCGCTCTCGCGCGGCATCAACGGCAACGTGGTGCGTGTGTGCGGGCAAAGCCTGGTCGGTAAGTAAGTCCGGGCGGTCCCACCAATGCTGTAAGAGCTTGCCTCGCAAGCGATCAGAGATATCGCGAGCGGGGCTCGCTCCCACAGGGTACAGACCCACCAGTAATACATAGACCTCGGGCGCAATCGTAAGGCGCTTCAGGCGAAATCTGGACGTAAGAAACAGAATAGAGGGGGAAGAAATGGTGGGTGGTGCTTCCACACAATAACCACCGTAATCAACTATTTTTAAAACAATCTCTCCTTTGGACCTTATAAATATACCCCCATAAGTACCCCCACTTTTTCACGCCGATACGTTGAGGGAATCTCCGCAATGGAATGCACCTACCGCCGGGACGAATCCGGTTTCATCACGTCTACCGACCCTGCCGACTGGACAGCCCGCGTTTACCTCGACGCGCATACGCATCTTGAGCCTACCGCCACTGAACCGCTGCCAGACTGGCCTGACGTCGTCGTAGACTGGCACTCCATAGGCGACGGAGCTGGCTGCGGCACTGAACGCGCTCTGAGCCTCGCAGTGACTGAACAATCGCGACTTGTTGAGCACGTCGGGCGACTCCGCAAGCGGGCGAGGCTGTCCCTGGCCCAGACGGCCAGGCACTGGGATCTGTCGGTATTCGCGCTCACAGAGATGGTCCAGCGGCTCGCTGTCGCCAATACGGAAGCAGAGGCGACTACGGCCAGCACTGTCGATGCCAAGCACGCAGCCCTGCTGGCGGATAGTGACACCGGTGCGGATCAGGACTGGCAAGGCGAACGCACCGTATGGACGTTTGCTGATGGCTCTACGCTGATATTGCAAGATTCGGAGATTGAAAATAGCCTACACGCAATATAGTATTGGGGCTATAATAAGATATAGGAGACCCCATGTGGACAATTCAAACAAGAAAGGTTTTTGAGCAATGGTTAGACCAGCAGAGTGATGCGGACCGAAAAGAGATCTTGGCGCTTTTGAAGGTGCTTCGTGTGAAGGGACCGATGCTGTCTCGCCCTTATGCGGATACCCTCAAGGGCTCGTCAATGTTGAATCTCAAGGAACTGAGAGTACAAAGCGAAGGCAACCCCATCAGGGTTCTGTTCGCATTTGATCCGGATCGCCAGGGTGTCATCCTGTGCGGCGGACATAAAGGCAATGAAAAGCGCTTTTACCGGGATATGATCGCCCTGGCTGAAGCAGAGTATGACAAGCATCTGAAGGGGCAATAGCTCTGAGGTGGAAATTATGAGTGTACGTGACGGTCTCGACGAACTTCTGGCGAAAGAAACACCGGAAACGATTGAAGAGATCAATAATAGAGCGGATGAGATCCTTACCGGGATTCGGTTGGGTGAAATCCGTCAATGGCTGGAGAAAACCCAGGTTGATATGGCTGAAGCCATGGGCGTGGCTCAGCCAACAATCGCAAAAATGGAGAAATCCGGCAACGATCTACGGTTAAGCACGCTTAAGCGCTATGCCGAGAGTGCCGGCGCGAAGATTTCTGTTGATATTGAGCTGCCGGATGGCACGCATCGAGGCATCAACCTTTAGCTCGAGGTGGAGGTGATATGGCGGACCAACAGTGTTTGGAAAGCGGTACCACCCAGATATCTTCGTTCATCACTGCAATCCGATCGCCGACATTTATGACAGTTAGATAGTTTAAAAACATGAATCGATTCTATCGTATACGACACCTGAATGATCTCTTCGAAGCCTTTCCAAAACTGACTCTCTCAGAGATAGCAGATATCATCTGCGAACATGAAATAGATATATACATAACAATAAAAGAAGACCACACCTTCATAAATGAAGTCACGACTGCGTTAAATCGTAACGCACTCGTTCCTAATAACGAACTATTTGGCGTAGAATTTAACCCAGTGCATAGTGAAATAATCGGTGCTGAAGTTGACTCGATATCTTTACTTAAATTGGGAACACTAGGTTTTTCCAGTATCGAAGAAACGTCATCCCTCCTCGTTTACGATCGAGAAAATCTGAAGAAGATTTCAACAACATCTTATAAGGAAACGCAGATCCCATATTGGGAGCCAGGATACCTTTCATTCACTTTCAAGATAGGACAAAAAAACACCAGCACGAGATCATATAAAAATCCGTCACATTTTAGGCGCTCCTCTATATATTTCGGATTGGACGATCTCTTTATAAAAGAATCGGATAAAGATAGCATCATCGAAACGATAGAATCAAAATACCCTACTCATCCAGAAATCCTCCAGGCTTTTGAGGAGGGATGGATGTCGCCTTTTCTGTTCACTTTAAATAAACTGGCGTACAGATATAAAGACGAACTGAACAATGCACAGAAAAAAGAAAAAGAAGAGTTACAAGAACTATTGCTAAGTAAGATACCAGCTGAACTCACTCAAAACCACAAGTCATCTTGTCTTGAAAACCTAAAAAAGCTAATTCTCCCAGATCATCTAAATGGGTGGAAGCTAGAAAAATCACAGAGTGTATTCGAGTCATTTTACCCCCCTTCTTCGTATCTAGCCATAGCAAACCAGTGGGCAAAAAATGAAATCGAATTTCAACAAGGTCAGCATCAAA
>NZ_CAJXMA010000051.1:0-20410 GCF_913056445.1 uncultured Halovibrio sp. | reverse complement strand
TGGAGGTGGGTGTAGAATTCCGAGGCGACCTGGAAGGCCTGATGGGCAAACCGGGTTTCCGGATTGTAGTCCACCGCCGGCTTCATGTAGAGCGCGCCCCGGCGTTCTGGGTCCGGCGGAGAGGGTGGGGCAGGATCCAGCACGGTTGCCTGTATGCCGCTCTCCGCAAGCCGGCGTGCCGCAAGGCTTCCGGCTACCCCGCCGCCGGCGATGATCACGCCCGGTTGTGGATCCGATGCATCATGAGAGGCCATTTGACGTTCCGTTACCTTTCATAAAGTTTAATTTCTGTACACGGATCACAGGCCGCGCCACTATGATCCCGGATTTTCGGATTGCACAACAAGAGGGTGGCATCCATGGCAACGCCCAGCTCCCAGCAGCTTGAGAAAAGCCGTCTCGGTCGGATCCTGGTCAATCGGGGCTACATCACCGACTATCAGCTCCAGGTGGCGTTGGAGGAACAGCGCGAATCCGGCGACAAGCTGGGTGCGATTCTCCTGCGGGCGGGCTGGCTTTCCGAGCGGGAGCTGCAGCGCACGCTGCGTCACCAGAACCGGTACCGTTATGCGGCAGCATTGACCGCCATGGTGATTACGCCACTTCAGCCGGTGGCTGCACTGGCATCGCCTACTCCGGCGCTGCCTGCCAAGGGGCCCCAGACCAGCAGCCAGCAGGTGCGCATCGACAGCGCCAGCATGCAGCCTCTGAGTGACAGTGAAATGGGGGGCGTTGTGGCCCAGGGGAGGGATACCTTCCCCGCGGGTGCGGTTCAGCTGTCCGCCATTCCGGCCTCCGATGCAGAAGCCGAAGACCAGGCTCTGGATGCCCTTGAGTTTACCGCCCGCACTTTCCTGCCTGCCATGAATTTTCTGGATGCGGACGTGACGGTGACAGGCGTGGAGTTCGGGCCGGATGGTCCCGGATTTGCCGTTGGCGAACAGGGTGGTGTGAGTCTGGCCATGCCGACTCATATCCATGAGATCCGTATGGAAGGCATCCGGGTGGAGGGTGCGCCCGCTTCCCATTCCATGGGGAACATCACCATGAGGAACATCCGCTTCTCCAGTGCCTCCAGCCTGACCATCAGGTCCCGCTGAGCCGGTTGCGGCATCAGGCGCTGGCGAATACCTGGCTGTGGGTAAGGCTCTGGGATTCGCCGGTGCTTCCGTAAAGCGCCTGCTGTTGGTCCACTCCGCGGATGATATCCGAGATACGGGATATGCGGCGCTGAAGGTGACCGAGGATTCGGCCATTGACGGCATTGCGGTGCTGGCATTCGCTGAGCTGCTTCTGGGCAGCTTCCCAGCGCTGCATCAGGAGTGAATCAGCGCCTGCCTGGTCACGGAGGTAATCGCTGACGGCCTGACCACTGTCCGGCCTGTATCCGAGCTGGGCAAGCAGGCGGATTTTCTGTTTCGCCCGTTCCCTGAGTGCATCAAGCAGTTCGTTTTTTTCACTGGTCGCCTGTTCCAGCTGCTGCATATCGTTGCCGGCCAGGGACCGGGGTTCCTGCTCCAGTACTTCGGCCAGCCGGGTGAGGTTGGCCTCGTCCTTTCTCAGCAGTTGATCCAGCGTTTCGAACGTTGTCTTGCGGTCAGTCATGGCGTTTTACCCGAAAATGCTGTCATCCACATCAAGCATTTTCTGGGCCAGTTTTTCGGCATCGACTGAGTAGGAACCGTCCTCAAGCGCTTCACGGATGCGGGACACCTTGGCGTCGTCCACTTCCGGCTGCTGCTGGAGCGTCTGCTCTGCAGCCTTGATGTTGCGTGCGTCCGGGCTCAGGTCCACGCGGGTGCTCTCGCGCGCCTGTGAGCCGCCTTCCGCGGGCTGCTGTGGCGTTTTCTGCCCCTGGGCGTCGTCACGCTGCCGCAGGGTCTGTTTCTGGGTGTTGAGGGCGTTGTTGTTGGCCCCATTGAAATCGATTGCCATGGCTTTCACCCCGTTCGGATCCGGATTCTCTGTGAATTGTAACGGCAGCGTGGCCGCAGACTTTAGCCTTGCGCGGCATTTTTTCATCACCAGGCATGGAACTGCCGCTTTTCGGCATGATCCTGCCGCTTCCGTTCAGTTGATCGCGACCCGTCCGGGCTCGGTGATCCGGCCGCGGACCCGGCGCCCCGAGTTTTCGTTGATCACTGGAATCTGTTCGCCCACGCGGCCACTGCGCTCGGCCTTGCCTCGGGTTGTGATGGAGAATGCATCGCTTCCTGCAGAGATGACTACGCGGTCGCCGCGCTCCACTGCCAATGGTTTCTCGACCATGTGCGGCGTGATCGGAGTACCCGCGCGGATGGTGCGTGTGGCCTGCATGCCGATCATGTGCTCGGGATCCCGGAACCCGTTGCGGCGCTGTTCGTTGAGGACCACCGGGCTTGAGCGCAGCATGTCCGGGCTGAGCCGTTCGCCACGGCCAATGGGCCGGTCCGCGACCCAGCCGTCCACCTGGATACGCACTGTCGCACTGAGAAAGATCCGCCAGGGTTGATCCCCCTGACAACTGACCAGCAGCGTGGTGCGCGTGGAGCGTTCCGGGTCACCAGCGAATTCGACCCCCAGCGCCTGCGGGCAGCGGTTGAGCGAGAGTCGGTTGTCCACGCTGCCAATGTCGTATTCAACCTCGCGCCCCTTTGCAGCCTGTTCCTTTGCAAAGGATTCCAGGAAACCGTCCGCCGCGTCCGTGATGCGTTCAGCGGTGGTCTGCTCCGGTTCCGAAGCCGTTGCCACCCCCGGAAGCAGCATGGCAGCCAGGAGGAGATAGCGGAAAACCGGCATTGGATTGGCGTTGGCGATGCGCATGGCGGTCAAAATGTCCTATCCTTGCGGGTAATCGGTGCCACGTTCGACCCGTGTCGGGGGTGGCACAACCCATACCGGCGAAAATCCGGCATAAGCCGGACGTTGTTCGCATTCTTCCGTTATGAAATGCAACAACCATGCCGGCTCATTATGACGGGCAGGACTATGGCGGGACTACTCGACAACGTGAATCAACGTACCCAGATGGTGGGGCAGAACCGGCTCGAACTGCTGCTGTTCCAGCTCAAGGGGGAGCAGTTCTACGGCATCAATGTGTTCAAGGTCCGGGAAGTGCTTCCCTGCCCGGCATTGACGGCAATTCCGCACAGCCACCCTGTGGTCCGGGGGGTTTCCTACGTGCGGGGTGAGACGGTGCCGATCATTGATACCGGTATGGCCATCGGCAGACAGCCGATTCCGGATGAGGAACTGTCAGAGTCGCTGGTGATCGTGTCGGAATACAACCGCAAGACCCAGGGGTTTCTTGTGCGCCGGGTGGAACGGATCGTTAACCTCAACTGGGAAGATGTGCACCCGCCACCCAAACGGGCCCGGGCGGAGTACCTCACGGCGGTCACCGAGCTTGAGGGAAAGCTCGTGGAGATTCTGGACGTGGAGAAGATCCTGGCGGAGGTGTCGCCCATTGATGACAGCGTGAGTGAATCCTTCCAGTCGACGCTGGATACCAGCGGTGATGCGGCAATGCGTGTGCTGGTCGCGGACGATTCCTCCGTGGCGAGAGGGCAGATCAGGCGCTGCATGGAAGCGGTCGGGCTTGAGGTCGTCATCTGCAATGATGGCCGCGAGGCGCTGGAATACCTGGAGTCACTGGTTGCGGATGGCAGCCCAATCCACGATCATCTGGCACTGATGATTTCCGATGTGGAGATGCCGGAAATGGACGGTTATACGCTGGTGACACACTGCAAGGACAATCCAGCTCTGGCTCCCCTGTATATCATGCTGCATTCGTCGCTCAGCGGTGTGTTCAATCAGGCCATGGTCCAGAAGGTCGGTGCTGATGAATTCATGGCCAAGTTCAATCCCAACGAGCTTGCGGAGCGGGTTATGGCAGTCATGGATAAGCAACAGCATATGCCGTCCTGACGGAGACGCCGACACCGATGAGTTCCGAGATCAGCCAGGAGGACTATCGCGCCTTCAAGGAGTTCCTGCAGGATGCCTCCGGCATTCTGTTGGGGGACAACAAGCAGTATCTGGTGAAAAGCCGTCTGCGGCGGATCATGACGGAGAACCGGTTCAACAGTCTTGGCGAGCTGGTTCAGCGCCTGCGTAAGCAGCCGCGCAGCGAACTGCGCGAGACCGTGATTGACGCCATGACCACCAACGAGACGCTCTGGTTCCGGGATACCCATCCGTTCCGCATTCTCGAGGAGCGGCTTCTGGGAGAGATGGCTGCGGAGAGCTCCAGCCAGCCCCTGCGGATCTGGTCAGCTGCCTGCTCGACCGGGCAGGAGCCGTACTCCATTGCGATGGTGATTGACGAGTACCGGCGCCGTAATCCCGGCCGCCTGCGCCGCCCCGTGGAGATCATCGCCACGGACGTGTCCAAGCCCGTGGTGGACGCGGCAAAGGACGGTATCTATGAACTGCTGGCCCTAGGGAGAGGTCTGTCCGCGGATCGTCAGAAGCATTACTTCACTCAGCTTCCGTCCGGGAGTTGGCAGGTCCGCAAAGAAATCCGTGACATGGTGACCTTCCGCGAACACAACCTGCTGGAGCGGTTCGGTTCCGGCAGGTTCGACATTGTCTTCTGCCGGAATGTGCTGATCTATTTCTCCAGTGATCTCAAGCACGACATCCTGGTACGCACCCACGGCATACTGAAGCGCGGTGGCTACCTGATCCTGGGTGCCTCCGAGTCGCTCAACGGGCTCAACCAGTACTACGAAATGGTCCAGTGCCGGCCGGGAATCATTTACCGCGCCAAGTGAGTGTTGCGTTCGGGCCACGTTTTGCGTACAGTCTGCGCCCATCAAACGCGGCGGGCCCTACAGCCCACACGCGTACCGATCAAAGGAGAGGTGTCCGAGTGGTCGAAGGAGCGCGCCTGGAAAGCGCGTGTACGTACTGCGTACCGAGGGTTCGAATCCCTCCCTCTCCGCCAATACAGAACCCGGCCATGTGCCGGGTTTTTTTATGTCGGGATCTTCTCCCCGAACTCCGCCATGGCCATCCCCGCCCGTGCCTCAGCGCTGTCCGGGGTGTTCTCCGGGGCCTCAATCCACTGAAGCCGGGGCAGAAGTCCCTTGCCATTGGCAATCTGGATGGCCAGGCCAGGCCGGGCGTTGAGCTCCAGCATCAAAGGCCCCCGGTTGCGGTCGACCACGATGTCGGCGCCCAGATACCCGAGTCCGGTCAGGTCATGGCAGCGGGCGGCGAGGGTGAGGAGGTTCTGCCAGTCCGGGATGGCGATACGGTTCAGGTCAACGCCGGTGTCCGGATGGCTGTGTACGCGCCTGGAGTGTTGTACCGCGTGTATGCAGCGGCCACTGGCCAGGTCCAGCCCGACGCCGATCGCGCCCTGGTGCAGGTTGGCTTTGCCGTCGCTGGCATGGGTTGAGAGCCGGAGCATGGCCATTACCGGTATCCCGCGGAAAATAATGACGCGGATGTCCGGGACGCCCTCGACGGACAGGGACTCGAAGTAGGGGTCCGCCTCGATAAGGTCCTCGATGATGACCGAGTCGGGGGCGCCGGCAAGGGAGTGCAGGCCTGCAAGAATGTTGGAGCAGTGACGCTGCAGGCTACCCAGCGTGAGGGCCTGTCCGGATGCCTTCAGGAACTGCTCGCCGTCGCGCTCCCGGATGACCATAATGCCTTTGCCGCCGGCCCCACGGGAGGGTTTGATGGCGAAACGCTCGAGTCCCCCGAGGCGCTTACCTAGATCGCGGACGCCATGCTGGGTATCGATGACATCGCGCAGGGTGGGTGTAGCCACCCCGTGCAGCATGGCCCGCTCCTTGGTGAGCTTCTTGTCGTCCACCAGCGGATAGAGGCGGCGCTCGTTATACCTGGAGATATAGGACACATTCCGGCGGTTCATGCCCAGCAGGCCATGGCTCCGGAGTGTGGCGGGAGACACCAGCATCAGTCCTTCTCCACCATCGAACGGAAACGGTAAAGCTCGGACAGCTTGTAGCCCGTGTACTGCCCGACGAGCAGGATCAGCGCGAGAATGATCAGGTGGACCTCAGGGAAGTTGAAGGTAAGGTGTCGGACCGTCGCCAGCTGCATGAGCCCATAGGCGGCAATGGCCACCAGCAGGCTGCCACCGCCCTGTATGGCGACTTCCCGGGCCCCCTGTTCCTCCCAGATCACCGACATCCGCTCGATGGTCCAGGCAATGATGATCATCGGGAAGAAGGTGATGGTCATCCCAAGGTTGATCCCCATTTCATGGCCAAAGACACTCAGCAGACCTGTCAGCAGCACCACAAGTACGATCATGGCGGCGATCCGGGCCACCAGCAGGAGGTTGAGGCGTGACAGATACCCTCTCAGGAGCAGTCCCAGCCCGACAATGGTCAGGAAGGCGGTGAGGCCCGGCAGCAGCGTTGTCTGGATGAAGGCCAGGGCAATCAGAACCGGCATGAAGGTGCCGGATGTGCGGATGCCGATCACGATCCGCATGAAGGCCACAACCAGGGCGCCCAGGGGCAGCAGCAGGAGGAGCTTCAGCATGCCCTGTTCCTCAATCGGCAGCTGGTAGAGGCTGATGTAACCCAGAGGCTGGTCGGCCGAGGTCTGGCTCTGGGCGAGGTCGAGGGCGGGAATGCTCTGGCGCATCATCGAGAAGCGCACCTGGGAGTTCTGCCCGCCCATGACATCCAGAACGGGCCCGCTGGTGCGGTGCCAGACCAGGGTATTGGGCGTGATGCCCTGCTGGCCACCGCGCTCCAGGTCATAGAGGTGCCAGGAATCCTCGATGTAGACGTCCACCAGCGGCTGGAGGCTCTGGTTGCGGCGGGCATCCTCCAGCTTCAGGCCCATGGCGAGACGGGCTGGGACACCGGACTGGTTGAGAAGGCGGACAACCAGCTGCTGGGGTGAGTGCTGGTCCAGCAGCAGTGCCGCGTTCTGGTCGTTGGGGCTCTGGACTGCCTTGATCAGTTCCCGGGTCAGGCTCGCCGGTGTACTGGAGCGCCGCCGGGCTGTTTCCAGCAGGTCGGCGGCGGCTGTGGCCTGGGGCTCCTCCCAGATGATCCGTTGGGGGTCAGAGGGAGCCTCGGTGTTGCCGCTGGGGCGGGGCGTTCCGTTCTTGCCCGGAGCGAACTGAACCTTGTAATAGAGGGTCTGGGGGCCCGTCGCTTGCCGCTTGGACCATTCGCCACGACGCCCCGTGGATTCAATGATGCGCGAGAACCCGTAACCCGGAGAGGCGGCCTGTTCGGAAATGATACGGTAACCCGGTGGGTCATTCGGGAGGCTCAGGCTTGCCAGCGTCTCGTCTCCCATGGCGACGAAATCGATGCGTGCCTCCACCAGCCAGACTGGCGTGTCGTTTGCTGGCAGCAGGGGAATCCCCAGGCGGTCATGCCGCAGCCACATCATTGACACACCAATGATGATCAGCACCGATACAGCGAGGAAGAAAAGTGGCTGTTGCCTCATTCTTCACCCTCGATGCTGCCGGCGGCCTCTTTCAGTTTATCGGGGTCACTGAGTATGAACTGTCGTGATACATCCACCGTGAACAGGTCCCTGAGGATGTTGCGCCCGATCAGGGCAGGGTAGGTCAGGCGTTCCCGGTTGCTCAGGGTGAACTCCGCAACCCGCTCAATCGAGCCGATGCGGTACTGGAGTTCAATCACTGCGCGCCTTTCATTCTCATCAGTGGATGCCTGGATGATCTCCACGAACCGTGACACCGGGCGTTCCAGTTCCATGGCGCCGCGGTCTGCGAAATGCTCGCCCGCCAGTGTGAAGCGGACATAGTCATCACCGTCGCGCTCAAAGAACTCGATATCCCTGGCGTCCAGGGATGAGGTATTGGCACCGGTGTCGATCCGTGCCTCAAAAAGATGATCCGGCGGCAGCAGGCGGATGCCCTCCACCGAACCGATGGTCGTGAGTCCGGAGCACTGTTCGTTCCCGTTGGCCGGGCCGGTGTTCAGGATCGGGCAGGTGTCGCCATCGTTGTTGGTGCTGCGGGATGCAAGATGACGGTTGGTGACGCTGCGCAGCCGCTCCATCTGGTCCTGGACATTGGCGAACCCCTGCTGCTGCTGTTCCGCCACGTTCCTGTTTCCGCTCAGCAGGGCGTTGAGCAATACCTGCTGGGAGGCCAGTTGATCCTGCTGTTGCGCCAGCTGCGTCTTGAGCACCCTGAGGTCACTTTCCGCTGTGGAGGAGGAAGTAAAATGGGTACAGCCGGCGCTTATCAGCGCCGCCAGTAAAATCAGGATGCGTGGCGCAGCTGGCATGGGGGTCCTCTATGCTGTGGTAATGTCCGTTAGACATGGGGGAGTATAGAGGCTGCACCTCTGTTTGACGATGGTTACCGCTTGAAGCGCGGGTTACGGCGGTGATAGACTCCGCGGTCTCAGCGCAGGCGGGATCAGCCGCCGGACTGAGCGCGATGGTGGTCCTGCTGGTGCCTTCGCAACGATAAACCGTGAACCCGGTCAGGCCCGGAAGGGAGCAGCCGTAGCGGTGGATTCGTGTGCCGGAGTGTCGCTGGCAGGCCACCCCCAGTTTTTCCTTTCCCGAGCTTTGCTCCCCGGCCAGCCCTCTGCTTGCCAGCCCAAGATAAGGCCGTGATAAGGTATCCCATCAGATAATGGATGGTCCGGCATGACGTATCAGGTACTTGCGCGCAAATGGCGCCCTTCCCGGTTTCAGGATCTTGTTGGTCAGGAGCACGTGCTCAGGGCGCTCGTGCACGGGCTGGATCAGGATCGGCTGCATCAGGCGTTTCTGTTCACCGGTACCCGGGGCGTGGGCAAGACCACGATCGGCCGGATTCTGGCGCGGTGCCTGAGCTGCGAGCAGGGCGTCAGCTCCAATCCCTGTGGCGAATGCGACAGCTGCCGTGAAATCCAGGATGGGCGGTTCGTCGACCTGATCGAGATCGACGCCGCCTCCCAGACCCGCGTGGAGGACATGCGTGAGCTGCTGGACAACGTCCAGTACGCGCCAACCCGCGGTCGCTTCCGCATATACCTCATTGACGAGGTCCACATGCTCTCCAGCCACAGCTTCAACGCGCTGCTGAAGACACTGGAGGAGCCGCCCGACCACGTTAAGTTCCTGCTCGCCACTACTGACCCCCAGAAGCTGCCGGTCACGATCCTGTCGCGTTGCCTGCAGTTCAATCTCAAGCGCCTGGGGCCGGAACTGATCGTATCCCATCTGGAGCACATCCTGGCCCAGGAAGGTATTGAGTATGAGAACAGTGCCCTCTGGCTTCTGGGGCGTGCCGCCGATGGCAGTATGCGCGATGCCCTGAGCCTGACCGACCAGGCGGTGGCATTCAGTGGCGGACGTCTGGAATCCGAGAGCGTCAGCCGGATGCTGGGCACCCTCGACCGGGCGGACATCTTCAGTATGCTGGATGCCCTGGTCCAGCGAGATGGCCAGACGCTGCTCAGGGAGGTAAACCGGATCGCGGAGTACGCACCGGATTACAGCGCGGTACTGGCGGACATGCTGGATGTGTTCCATCGAATCTCCCAGGAGCAGGCGATTCCTGGGAGCAATGACAACAGCCAGGGAGACCGGGAACAGGTCCGGACCCTGGCAGGTCAGTTGAGCGCGGAAGATGCCCAGCTGTTCTACCAGACGGCGTTGACCGCCCGGCGGGATCTGGCGATCACGCCGGATGCGCGCATGGGCTTTGAGATGGCACTTCTGCGCATGCTCGCTTTCCGGCCGGAGCCGGTTGCGACCCCACCGCAGGGTGGCCGCTCGGAGCCGGCGGCGGAGGCATCGGGCGCTCCCGCCGGGGAACCGGTATCCCCGCCGGAGCCCGAACCAGAACCCCAGCCCCAGCCTGAACCCGCTCCCGAGCCCGAACCAGCGCCGGATCCGGTGCCTGAACCAGAGCCGCCCATTCCTGAGGACGAGGCGGACCGGAATGCCGGGGAGGCATCACCAGCCACGGAGGCGCCCGAGACGTCGGCTGTCACCCCGGAGCCCGGTGTGGCGTCCGGTTTCGACTGGTGCCGTGACTTCGATCAGCTCCCCCTTCAGGGCATGCCGGCGACGCTGGCCGCGAACGCGGCCTGCCATGAGGAAGAAGGGGCCTGGGTTCTGACGCTGGCCGCCGGGCATTACCAGCTGCTGCATGAGCGTCACCAGCAACGGATCCGTGAGGCTGTTGGGGCTGTGGTCGGCAGTACCATTACCCTGGTCTTCCGTGAGGGTGAGCCGGGCCAGGCAACCCCGGAAACCCACCGGCAGGCGCAGATGGAAGAGGCGCAGGCGAATGCCGTCAGCGCCATTCACGGGGATCCCGTGGTGCAGCAGATTGTGGAGCGTTTCGGCGGCCAGGTTATTGAAGACAGTATAAAGCCTCCGCAGGCTTCGCCAGCGGCGGCATCAGACAGCAGAGAGGTGGCACGATGAAGGGTGGCATGAACGACATCATGAAGCAGGCGCAGCAGATGCAGGAGGACCTGCAGAAGGCGCAGGAAGAGATTGCCAAGGCTGAGGTTACTGGGGAGTCCGGTGCCGGCATGGTGAAGGTGACCATGAACGGGCGCCATGATGTGCGTAACGTGGACATTGATCCATCCCTGATGGACGAGGACCGCGAGGTTCTGGAGGACCTGATGGCGGCGGCGGTGAACGATGCCGTACGCCGTGTCGAGGAATACCAGAAGGAGAAGATGGGCAACATGACCCAGGGCATGGGCATGCCCCCCGGTTTCAACATGCCGTTCTGAGCCGGAGGGCCCATGAGTCTGAGTCCGCGTCTTGAGGCGCTGATTGATGCATTACAGTGCCTGCCCGGTGTGGGACGCAAGTCCGCCCAGCGCATGGCCTTCCAGCTCCTGGAGCGCGATCGTGCTGGGGCTGGCGCCCTGGCACGCCAGCTTGACGACGCCCTGGCCAACATCGGTCGCTGTGAGCGCTGCCAGACCTTTGCCGAGGACGCCCTGTGCCCGGTCTGTGCCGATGACAGGCGGGACAGTTCGCTGATGTGCGTGGTGGAATCGCCCGCCGATCTCGCCGCTATTGAGCAATCAGGGGATTACAGGGGCTACTACTTTGTACTGCTGGGGCATCTGTCTCCCATTGATGGCATAGGCCCCGAGGATATTGGGGTGGATCAGCTGCTGGCCCAGATCCATGAACGGGGGGTGACGGAACTCATCATGGCCACCAACGCTACCGTTGAGGGCGATGCCACCGCCCATTACATCGCGGACCGTGTGGATCCGGAAACAGTCACGATCACCCGGCCTGCCCAGGGTCTTCCCGTGGGAGGTGAGCTGGGCGGTGTCGATGGCGGTACGCTCAGTCATGCCCTGCGGGGCCGCCGGCCTTTCGCCGGGTAGTGGAGTCACTCATGGATCAACCCAACCCGGATCAGGTCGCCTGGCTGGACACCCCGCAACAGTTGGATGACTGGCTGGCTGATCTGCCGCCGGAGCATCCGGTTGGCATGGACTCCGAGTTCGAACGGGTGACCACCTTCCATGCGATCCCGGGTCTGATGCAGCTGGCCGCAGCAGGGGAGGTTGCGCTGGTTGAACCCGGGGCTGCCGAGGGCTCCGGGGTGCTGCGCAAGCTGTTGGAGGATGCGGACCGCTCGAAACACCTTTATGCCATGAGTGAGGACATCGAACTGTTCCGGGACTGGCTCGGTGTGCGTGTTCGTGGCGCACTGGATCTGCAGCTGGCGGCGGCTTTTGCCGGCCATGGTATGTCCGTGGGCTATGCCAGGCTTGTCGAATCCTGTCTCGGGGTGGCCCTAGGCAAGGGCGAAACCCGGTCGGACTGGCTGGCACGCCCGCTGTCCGATGCCCAGCTGTACTATGCCGTGGCCGATGTTCACTACCTGCGCCCGCTCCATGAGCAGCTTATGGAGCAGGTTGCGGCCAGAGGCTTCCAGGAGGCGCTGGCCGAGGAGAGCCGGACCTGGTGCGAACGTCAGAGCGTTGCTGATGCGCCTGAATCCTACTATCTGAGACTTACCGGGGCCTGGCGGCTGCGCCCGGGCAATCAGGCCGTACTGCGGGCGTTGTGCACCTGGCGTGAGCATCGGTGCCGGGAACTGGACCGTCCGCGTGGCCGGGTCATTGAGGACCGGCTTCTGATCCGCCTGGCCGAAGCGGTGCCGCGCAGCCGTAAGGCGCTCGCGGCCATAGAGGATATGCCCAGCGGGGTCGTGCGGCGTGAGGGTGATGCGCTTCTGGCGGTCATCTCAGAGGTGGTTGAGGGCCCGGAGCAGTCCCTAGAGCCCATACCGGCCCCTTTGACCCGCAGTGAGAAGAATCATTACCGAAACGTAAAGCGGATTCTGGCCGAGCAGGCGGAAAGCCTGGATCTGCCGCTGGAACTCATCGCTTCGAGGCGTTATCTTGAGCCAGCCGTCCGCACCGGCCTTCGTGAGGGCCGCCTGCCCGATCTTCTGACGCAGGGCTGGCGCGGCCGGGCACTGGCACCCCGCAGAGAGGAACTGGAAGCCTGTTTCCATGAGTGACAAGCACCTGATCAGCATTTACCGCAGCAGCAAGCGTGAAGGCATGTACGTGTTCGTGCCAAGGGAGACAGATCCGGCCACGCTCCCGTCATCACTGATGACCTATTTTGGCCTTCCGATTCATGCCATGGATCTGGTATTGACCCCAGACCGGAAGCTGGCACGGGCCAGTGCCAGTGATGTGATTGCGGCGATCGGGGACCAGGGCTTCTATCTCCAGATGCCCCCGAAGGAGACGGAGGTTACCGGTTAGGTCCATGGACATGCTGCTGACTGAATACAATATTGCCTGGGCGGTCTATCTGCTTGGCTTCCTGGTCGTCTACCGCTTCTGGGCTGTGATCGTGTGGTGGTTACCTCTGCGCATCCTCCGCCAGTTTCTCAAGGGTCTTTTCGCCGTGGTTCTGCTGACCCCGGTGGCCTCGGAGCGGGCCGCGGAATGGCTGGTGCCCGCGTGGTTGAATTTCTTCTATGCCGTGGTGCTTGAGCAGCCGGACGTGATGGGGCGCACCCTGTTTGTCTACGCACTCGCCGCCATTGTCATGGTGCTCGTGCTGGCCCTGGATTCCGGTTGGGCTCGCTACCGGCGCCGGAAAAGCTGAGACACCCGCTTTACCGGTGCTTTCATTCCACGGGATTCCTGCTATAGGTTGAGTGTAATCAACCGCTTTAATAAGGCCACCATGGGAAAGTCAGCGTCCAGATCGTTCCGCGCCCTCCTGACCATTCTGCTGTTCACGGTGACCGGGCTGGTGACTGCCCAGGCCCAGGAGCAGGCGTCCCAGACCCAGGCACCGGAGCTGCCCGATAATATCGATGTGCGGTTTGTGGTGGATGTTTCCGGGAGCATGAAGCGCACTGACCCCGACAATCTGCGGGGAGAGGCAGTGCCCATGCTCGCGGAACTCATGCCTGAAGGGGCCCGTAGCGGTCTGTGGACCTTTGCGCGTTATGTCAACATGCTGGTGCCTCTGGAAGAGGTTGATGACCAGTGGCGCCAGGAGATGCGCGATGCCCGCTCCCGTATCGGTTCCCCCGGCCAGTACACCCAAATAGGGCGGGCGCTGGAGACCGCCACTGAGGATTTCTGGCCTGGTGGGGGCTACGACAATACCCATGTGGTCCTGCTGACCGACGGTATGGTGGATGTGCCGGAAGGGGAGGAAGCCAGCCGGGAAGAGCGCCAGCGCATCCTTGACGACGTGCTCGGGCACTTCCGCGAGCACGGCGCGCGTCTGCATACGATCGCGCTCTCCGACGAAGCCGATCGGCCGCTGCTGGAGCAGCTCGCCGCCGAGACCGGGGGCCATCACGCCATTGCACGCTCCGATTCGGAGCTGATCAGCGCCTTTCTCTCCGCCTTTGGGGCAGCCTCTCCAACGGAAGAGGTGCCGCTTGAGAACAACGGCTTCTCGATCGATGACAGCGTGGATGAATTCACTGCCCTGATCTTCCGGGATGAGGGCAGTGAGTCCGCGGAGCTCGTTGATCCCTCGGGTAGCCGGGTGACGCGCAATAGCCTGCCGGAAGGGGCCCGCTGGCACCGCGCAGAGACCTATGACCTGGTGACCATTCCAGAGCCCGCTACCGGGCGCTGGGAAGTGGACGCCATGGTGGGCCCGGATAGCCGGATCAAGGTGGTGAGTGAGCTGCGCATGGCGGCGGGGGACCTGCCCTCGCGCTTCTTTGCTTCGGATATTCTGGATCTGGAAGTGGCTTTCTATGAAGACGGCGACAGGCTGACGGATGAGGATTTCCTCGGCGTCATGGATGTCCGTGCCGAGATCCGGAATGCGGAGGGTGACCGCCAGGGCACCGTCCGGCTTTCCGGCGACCGCGTTCCCTCAAATGGCGTCTTCAATGGCGAAATCCGAACCCTGACCGAACCCGGGCAATACGAGGTCCGCCTCATCGGTGAAGGCGAAACCTTCCAGCGCAGCCAGCGCCAGAAGGTAACACTGGCGCCGCCTTTTGACACGGAGATCCAGGGCCTTGGTACCGGCGATGACAGCCGATGGACCTTCCGGGTAATGCCACGGGATCCAGGTCTGGAGGCGGACAGTATCCAGGTTGAGGCTTCAGTGACAGGCCCGGATGGTGAAACACGGAAGCGTTCACTGGAGCCGGCCTCAGGCACCAGTGAGCGCATACTGACCCTCCATGGTGAGCGGGGTAACGGCACCTATCAGGTACGGCTCCGTATGCAGGCGGAAACCCAGGACGGGCGGGTGGTCTCCTTGGACACGCCGCCGTTCGCGGCGGAATTCCCGCGAACGGCGGATACGGCGGACTACCGGGCGCTCGAGCCTGAGCCTCGGCAGCCTGAACCGGCACCCGAGCCGGAGCCTGCGCCCGAGCCCGCGACCCCGTCCCAACCTGAACAGAAAGAGCCACTGTTTGATCCCGAGCCGGTTGAAGTGCCGGAAGAGACTCCCGAGCCGGAACAGCGGTCTGAGCCGGATGCCGGCATCAACTGGCTGCTCTGGGGCAGCGTTGGTGGCGGTCTGATCATTGGGCTTGGCGCCATCGCGGGCGGGTTCTGGTGGTGGCTGCGCCGGCGTGGTAATGGCGATGAACAGGAGACGGAGAAGCCCGAGTCGCCTGTTGGTCCTGAAACTGAACCGGCGGATGTGGTGGCCGAGCAGGAAGAGCCGGCTATGGAAGCGGATCTGGAGCCGGAGCAGCCGGAGGAGTTGGAGGGCGAGCCTGACAAGGATGAGGGAACCTCGCTTGCTGAAGCGGCGGCTGCGTACCAGGCCCAGCAGACGGGCCCCGGCGATGAAACAGCTTCCGAGCCGGAGACGGCGGTCCCCGAGGACTCGGCCGACACCGGCGCGGCTGAGGAGGCCATCCCCACAGTGGACGACATGGACACCATGGGCGCATCCGCAGAACCGGAGTCGGAACCTGACCCGGCGCCAGGAATGGACGCAGAATCAGTGCAACAGGAACAGGAACAGGAACAGGAAACGGAAGAAGCGTCGGATTCAGAGGCATCGCAGGCAACCGGTGAGGAGGATGAGGCCATCCCGACCCTTGGCGATGATGACGCCTCCGAGGAGCCGGAGGCCCTGGCTGACCAGATCCTGGAGGAGAATCAGCAGAGTGCTGATGAGGATGAGTTCTCGCTGGAGGACTTTGATATATCCGAATTTGACGACCTTCCGGACCAGGAGGACGAGGCGGATTCGGGAGAAGACGACGACGGCAATCGTAACCGCTGACGGTCACTGACCATTGCTGGACGGTGTTTCCGCCTTTGGGGCCAACCGCTTACTTGTTGGCCCCGACGCCCTGCCTATATACTTCGCACCTCGTAGAAGGCCGGACCCTGATTGAGCAGGGCTCCATGGCCGCAGGATTCCTGACTGAGGTGTTGCTGACATGAAATTTGAGGGTACCGAGAATTACGTTGCCACGGATGAGCTCCAGATGGCGGTCAATGCGGCCATCACGCTGGAGCGCCCGCTCCTGATCAAGGGCGAGCCCGGTACCGGCAAGACCATGCTGGCCGAGGAGATGGCGCGGGGCGTCGGCGCCGAGCTGATCACCTGGCACATCAAGTCCACCACCAAGGCGCAGCAGGGGCTCTATGAGTACGACGCGGTGTCGCGCCTGCGTGATTCCCAGCTGGGTTCCGACAAGGTTCACGACATCGGTAACTACATCGTCAAGGGCAAGCTCTGGGAAGCGTTCGAGGCGGACCAGCGGGCTGTGCTGCTGATCGACGAGATCGACAAGGCGGATATCGAATTTCCCAACGACCTGCTGCAGGAACTCGACCGCATGGAGTTCTATGTGTACGAGACGCAGCAGCAGGTGGTGGCCAAGCAACGCCCCATCGTGGTCATCACCAGTAACAACGAGAAAGAGCTGCCGGATGCCTTCCTCCGCCGCTGCTTCTTCCACTACATCGATTTCCCCGACCACGACACCATGAAGGAGATCGTGGACGTTCACTTCCCGGGCATCCAGCAACAGCTGGTGCAGGATGCGCTGGAGATCTTCTTCGATGTGCGCCGTGTTCCCGGCCTCAAGAAGAAGCCCTCCACCTCCGAGCTGATTGACTGGCTCAAGCTTCTGATGGCGGATGATCTGGCCCAGAAGGTGATCCAGGACAAAGACACCTCCAATGCACTGCCGCCGCTCTACGGTGCGCTGGTCAAGAACGAACAGGATGTGCACCTGCTTCAGAAACTGGCATTCATGGCGCGCCGGCGTCGCTGATACGCTGACCGAAGCGCGGATCCACTGACAGCGAGGGCCCTATGCTCATCGACTTTTTCCTGGAAGTGCGCCGTGCCGGAGTGCCGGCCAGCCTGAGGGAGTTTCTGGACCTGACCGAGGCGCTCCAGAAGCGCCTGGCATTTGCGGATCTGGAGGATTTCTACTTCCTGAGCCGCCTGTGCCTGGTGAAGGACGAGCGTCATTACGACAAGTTCGACCGGGCATTCGATGCCTATTTCAAGGGCATCGAGAACCTGGATGAACTGCTTGAGGCGCTGATTCCCGATGACTGGCTGCGCTCCGAGTTCGAGAAACACCTTTCCGAAGAGGAGAAGGCGCAGATCGACTCCCTTGGAGGCCTCGAGGAGCTGATCGAGACCTTCAAGAAGCGCATGGACGAGCAGACCGACCGCCACGAGGGCGGCAACAAGTGGATCGGTACCGGTGGTACGTCGCCCTTCGGCGCCAATGGCTATAACCCTGAAGGCTATCGCATTGGCCAGGAGAAAGGTCGACACGGGCGCGCGGTCAAGGTCTGGGAGAAGCGCGAATACCGGGATCTGGATGACAGCGTCACCATCAGCTCACGCAACATCAAGGTGGCGCTCAAGCGCCTGCGCAAGTTCGCGCGCGAGGGGGCCCCCGAGCACCTGGACATGGATGACACCATCCGCAACACCGCCCGCAACGGGGGGTACCTGGATCTGAAGATGGTCCCGGAACGCCACAACGCGGTGAAGGTGTTGCTGTTCTTTGATGTGGGCGGTTCCATGGACCCGCACGTGAAGGTCTGCGAGGAGCTGTTTTCGGCCTGCCGGGAGGAGTTCAAGCACCTGGAGTACTACTACTTCCACAACTTCGTCTACGAGGGTGTCTGGAAGGACAGCAGCCGACGTACCACCGAGATTACCCCCACCTGGGAGGTGATCAACACCTATCCGTCGGATTACAAGGTGATCTTTGTGGGCGACGCCACCATGGCGCCCTATGAGGTCAGCCATCCAGGCGGGTCGATCGAGCACTGGAACGAGGAGGCGGGCTCGACCTGGTTCCAGCGCCTTACGGACCACTTCAGCAAGGTGGTCTGGCTCAACCCGCTGCCCGAGGATTACTGGGGGCAGGGTGGTTCCCTGGGGATGATCCAGAAGCTGGTGGGCTTCCAGATGTACCCGATGACCCTGGAGGGGCTGGAGTCCGCGATGCGCTATCTCAGCCGCTGAGCCACATTGCACACGGATGACGTGACCGTAAAAAGGCTTTAAGATCCCGAGCCACAAAAACACTAATCAAACGACAGGTTACTCAGGAGATCCGTCATGGATATGGAGCAGTTTTTCAAAGAGAAGTACCCGTCAGATCTCTCCCGGGACGTGGACACGAACCAGTACAGCACCATGCTGGATGTGTTTGAGAAATCCGTGGCGCGGTTTGCGGACCGGCCCGCGTTCAGTGGTGTGGGCGTGACACTGACGTACCGGGATCTGGACCACTACAGCCGCGCTTTCGCAGCCTGGCTCCAGAATGAGACGGATCTCCAGCAGGGCGATCGCATCGCGATCCAGATGCCCAATATTCCCCAGTACCCGATCGCCATCTTTGGTGCCATGAGAGCCGGTCTGGTGGTCGTGAACACCAACCCGCTCTACACCACGCGCGAGATGGAGCACCAGTTCAACGATTCCGGCGCCCGTGCCCTGATCGTGCTGGCCAACATGGCGAGCAATGTCGAGAAGGTGCTGCCGAACACGGGTCTTGAGCACGTCATCGTCACCGAGCTTGCGGACCTGCACAAGCCGCTCAAGCGCAAGCTGATGAACACTGTGGTCAAGCACGTGAAGAAGATGGTGCCGGCCTACAGTCTGCCCAAGGCCCACGCCTTCCCGAAAGTGCTCAGGACCGGTGCCGGCCTGACCTACAGGCCCGTCAGCATCCAGCGCGAGGACATTGCGGTGCTGCAGTACACCGGTGGCACCACGGGTGTGGCCAAGGGTGCCATGCTGACCCACGCCAACCTCGTTTCGAACCTGCTGCAGGTCAAGCCGATGGTTGAGACTCAGATGGATGAGGGTAAGGAGGTGGTGGTTGCACCGCTGCCGCTCTACCACATCTACTCGTTCACCATGAACTGCGGTGTCATGCTGGAGAGTGGCAGTCACAGCATCCTGATCCCGAACCCGCGTGACATCCCGGGCTTCGTCAAGGAGCTGAAGAAGTGGCAGTTCACGGTGTTCATGGGCCTGAACACGCTGTTCGTGGCGCTGGCGAACAACGAGGAGTTCCGCAATCTGGATTTCAGTAACCTGAAGATCACGGTTGCCGGGGGCATGGCACTGACCAAGCCAACGGCGGATCAGTGGCAGCAGGTCACCGGGTGCGAGATCACTGAGGGCTATGGCCTGACCGAGACCTCGCCGGTGGTGAGCCTGAACCCGCTTGGAAACGCGCAGGTCGGCACTATTGGTATCCCGATCCCGGGTACTCTGATCAAGACCGTTGACGATGAGGGTAATGATCAGCCGGTCGGGGAGGCCGGCGAGCTCTGCGTTCATGGGCCACAGGTTATGAAGGGCTACTGGCAGCGCCCTGAGGAGACCAGCAAGTCCATTGACTCGGAAGGCTGGTTCCGTACTGGTGACGTGGCCATGATCCAGGAGGATGGTTTTGTTCGGATCGTGGACCGTAAGAAGGACATGATTCTGGTATCCGGTTTCAACGTCTATCCGAATGAGATTGAGGACGTTGTGATGGGGAATCCGAAAGTTCTGGAGTGTGCCGCCGTGGGCATTCAGGATGACAAGAGCGGTGAGGCGGTGAAGATCTTTGTGGTCGCGAAGGAGCAGGATGTGACCAAGGAGGAGATCATCAAGTACTGCCGTGAGAACCTGACGGCCTATAAGGTGCCGAAGCATGTTGAATTCCGGGATGAGCTGCCCAAGAGTAACGTGGGCAAGATTCTGCGGAAGGAGCTTCGGGACAGCTGATTGGGTTCAGCTGCCGTTACTTGGAAACCCCGTCTGGTTCAGGCGGGGTTTTTTGGTCTATGGATGCTCAAGATACAAGCCTGACGAGGGGCTGCCGGGCGGAGTGAGGAGGGGACTGTTGATCGGGAAACGCTGTAAATATCTTTTAGCTGCGCTATCCTGCTTCGCTAAAAGATCCTGGGCTTGCCTCCTGCAAGCCCGTTTGCGCTTAGTCGCGCAAACCCCAGTACGCTGCTCTTCCGCCATCCATGGCTCCAGAGCTTCCCGATTAACAGTCTCCTCCTCACTCCACCTTTGAGATCCTTGCATTCCGGAGCGCATCTTTCATTGACTGAGCAAAGTACTGATTGGCGAACACAGATCAAGCAATCCCTGGCTGACTGCCGGCAGTGGGAGACTGCGCGCATCCTTCGGCTGATGGGCAAGGGGGATCCGGATCCGAAAAACCGGGATCGGATTGAGGCCCTTCTGCAGGAGGGGCAGGAGGCGCTGGCGCGGCGGCGCTCGCTGGTCCCCTCCATTTCGTACCCCGAGTCGTTGCCGGTTTCGGAGCGGGTAGAGGATATCCGCTCGCTGCTGGAGCAGCATCAGGTAGTGATCGTTGCCGGTGAGACGGGGTCGGGCAAGACGACGCAGTTGCCGAAGATGGCGCTTGAGGCCGGGCGTGGCCGGCGCGGGCTGGTGGGGCATACCCAGCCGCGGCGGATTGCGGCGCGCACGGTGGCGC
>NZ_CAJXMA010000050.1:0-21067 GCF_913056445.1 uncultured Halovibrio sp. | reverse complement strand
CGGGCTTGCTGTTGGCGGTATGACCGATCCCCAGCGCGTTCTCGGCTTTCTGGATGTTGCCGGTGCCTGGGATCCGACGCTGATCGGTGTCATGGGGGGTGCCGTGGTGACCAGCTTCATTGGCTATCGCCTGGTCTGGCGGATGGGCGCACCCAGACTGGAACCGCACTTCTTCATTCCGACTCGCCAGGACCTGGACGCGCGGCTGCTGGGCGGCGCTGCCCTCTTTGGTATTGGGTGGGGGCTCTCCGGCTACTGCCCCGGGCCAGCGGTTGCGTCGATCAGCGGCCTGACCGGGCCTTTGGCGGCGTTCGTGGCTGCCATGGCGGCTGGCTGGTGGATGGCACGCCGACTGAGTAATCGTCAGGGATAGGGCAGAATCTAGATTTCGTGGAGTTCCCTACGGTTCATGCGATGCAGGGTCAGCAGTCCGAGTACCGGCCCGGGCAGCAGCCACCACAGTACATGCAGGGACTGGCTTGCCCAGAGGCTGGTGGTGAGCGCGATGGCGGGGATCGTGACCGCGAAACCAACGGCGTTCATGATCGCCAGCGCTGCGCCCACGTTTTCCCTGGGCGCGGTTGCCGAGGCCAGCGCTGAGAACTGCGGTGAGTCAGCGATCACCGTGGTGCCCCAGACGGCCAGCAGCGCCAGAAGAAGCAGTGGGGGCGCGGCGCCGAGAAGCGGATAGACCAGGCAGAGGGCGCCGGATACCGCTAACGCCACCCGCGCTACGTTGAAACTTTCCAGCCATCGGCTCATGCGGCCACCCTGGACGCAGCCCGGTAATCCGACCCCGATGATCAGGAACGCGACCCAGGGCGTGAGCGCCGGGTCGGAACCGAGGCGCTCGAGTTCCCTGCTTACGAGGAACGGCGTCAGGGTCCAGAAGGCGTAGAGTTCCCAGCAGTGACCGAAGTAACCGAAAGCCGAGGCCCGGAAATTGCGCTGGACGAAGGCTTTTACGCCAGCACCAGGGCGGATGCCAGGGGACGCGGCGGGCAGATGCGGGCCATCTCCCAGACTGTGGATCAGCGCAGCGGCGACCACGGCCAGCGCGGAAGCCAGAAGCAGGGGCCATTGCCAGGGGAGTTCAAAGGTCGCCCCCCGGAGCAGATGGGGAAGGGCGGTACCCAGTGTCAGCATGCCCACAAGCCACCCCAGGGCCGCACCGGCATAGCGGGGTGTCCAACTGACCACCAGCTTCATGCCCATGGGATAGATACCGGCGAGGCACAGACCCGTGATGAAACGTGCCGCCGTCGCCAGGTAGAGGTCCGCGGCAATCAGGATAAAGGCGGCGTTGATGAGGGCCCCCATAACCCCGGCGATGGCAAAGAGCCGGCTGGCCCGGATGCGGTCCGCGAGGCCGCTGATCGCGATGATCAGGGTGCCCGTCACAAAACCGGCCTGAACGGCCATGGTCAGGATTCCGAGTTCGCTTTCACTGAGGCCCACCGCCCCCGCCAGTGCGGGCGCGACGCTGTTGACGCTGAACCAGAGGGAAGTGCCGAACAGTTGGGCGATGACGATGACCGCGAGTGGGGTGCGGGTGAGCAGGGAGTGGAGCATGAGTGTCAGGGCCTTTGGCGGGTAACGGACTACATGCTCCAAAGGGTAGCTGGTGTTGGGGGTTGGTTCACGAAAGGAACCGATAGAACCTGGGGAGCTGGCGTGGTTGGGGCTGACCGAGGGAGGGATTATGGGCCCTGCGGGCCTCACCCCTTTGGGGCCACCTTCGCGGTGCTAAGGTGTTCCTCAGCCTGCCGGGAGGCAGGCTTCGGTCGAACCCATGAGGGTTCTCGTCCGCCCGCTAAGCCATTACCAGAGCCCACCTTGGGTGGGCTCTGGTAATGGCGGAGAGGGAGGGATTCGAACCCTCGGACCGCTTACACGGTCGCCGGTTTTCGAGACCGGTGCAATCGTCCACTCTGCCACCTCTCCGCAGCGGACAGCGCGCATTCTAACGGCTCCGACCCTTTCGTAAAAGCCGGAGTCTGTCCCTGTGGGAGCGGCCATTGGCCGCGATTGGTGGAGGCCGATGCCGGAAGATGTTAGAAATAGGCCCTTTCCAAACTGGACTGAGGAGTGTCTGAACCATGTCAAAGCAGATCCCGATCGTTGATCCCGAAGGGCTTCTGGAATATTCCGTTGTGTTCAACGACCGTTCCCTGAATCATATGAGTAAGGAATTTCAGGGGGTTATGAATGACATTTCAGGTACTCTGAAAAGCGTCTACAACGCCAGTGCCACCATCGTGGTGCCCGGTGGCGGGAGCTACGGCATGGAGGCGGTGGCACGCCAGTTCGCCAACGATGCGCGCTGCCTGGTCGTGCGCAACGGCTGGTTCAGCTACCGTTGGAGCCAGATTCTGGACGCGGGGCGTATTGCCTCGGAAACGACCGTCCACAAGGCCCGTCAGCTGGAGCCGGGCAGTCAGGTTCCGTTCCGTCCGGCGCCCCTGGAGGAAGTGGTTGCTTCCATCCGTGAAAAGAAACCCGAGGTGGTGTTCGCTCCTCACGTGGAGACAGCCGCCGGCATGCGCCTGCCCGAGGATTACCTGAAGCAGGTTGCGGGCGCGGCGCATGAGGTTGGCGCAATCTTCGTGCTGGACTGCGTGGCCTCCGGTGCGCTCTGGGTGGATATGCAGGCCATCGGCGTGGATGTGCTCATCAGTGCGCCCCAGAAGGGGTGGAGTGCCTCGCCCTGTGCGGCCCTGGTCATGCTCAGTGATAAAGGCCTGGAGCGCCTTGAGGCGACCACCAGCAGCAGCTTCGCCTGTGACCTGAAGAAATGGCACCAGATCATGCAGGCGTATGAGGGCGGTGGCCACGCCTATCACGCCACCATGCCCACGGATGCGCTCAAGGATTTCCGGGACGCTATGAACGAAACCGTCAACGACGGTCTGGATGTCACGCGCGAACGCCAGGAAGAACTGGGACGCCGCGTCCGGGCACTGTTCGCCGAGCGCGGGTTCGTGAGTGTTGCCGCCGAGGGGTTCGAGGCGCCGGGTGTTGTGGTGCTCTATACGCAGCGT
Organism: uncultured Halovibrio sp.; assembly: GCF_913056445.1. Taxonomy (NCBI): domain Bacteria; kingdom Pseudomonadati; phylum Pseudomonadota; class Gammaproteobacteria; order Oceanospirillales; family Halomonadaceae; genus Halovibrio; species uncultured Halovibrio sp. Next base: position 18,026 of record NZ_CAJXMA010000050.1, on the reverse strand, counting down.
GATGACCTGCATAAAGGCAGCGGTTTCATCGAGCAGGGCCTGCAGACAGCAGCCGGTGTGCCGCTGGCCTGTGATGAGCCCGAGGATTACAAGACCTTCCGGATCGGCCTGTTCGGGCTGGATAAGCTGCGTAACATCGATCGCACGGTTGACTGGCTCGCCGAAGCACTGGACGGTCTTGGCGCCTGACGGACGGGCATGATCGACGTTTTTCTGCCGGCAGCGCTGGATCCGCTGACCGCGGGTCTGCTGCTGGCCGCCTCCCTGGTGACCTCGATGATCACAGCGGCCCTGGGGGCCGGCGGTGGTGTGCTGCTGCTTGCCCTGATGGCCCTGTGGTTGCCACCGGTGGCAATCATACCGGTGCATGGACTGGTTCAGCTCGGCTCCAATACCGGGCGCCTCGCCATGACATGGCGCCGGGCGGATTGGGGGGCTCTGGCCGCCTTCGCCCCCGGGGTCATCCTCGGCATGCTCGCTGGCGCCCTGGTGCTGGTGCGCCTCCCGGAGCAGCTATGGCAGGTAACCATCGCAGGGTTCATCCTGTTCCTGTGCTGGGGGCCGTCACTGCCCGCTGCCGCCCTCGGGCGCACGGGCATACTGCTGGCATCCACGGTCACCAGTTTCATCACGCTGTTCGTTGGTGCCACAGGTCCGCTTGTGGCTGCGTTCATCAAGCAGCTCCATGAGGACCGTTTCCGCACCATTGCGACCTTCTCCGGCGCCATGACGATGCAGCACCTCCCCAAGGCGCTGGTGTTCGGTTTGGCCGGTTTCCACTTTCCCGAATGGTTACCCTGGGTGGGCGGAATGATCGCCTGCGGCCTCGTGGGTACCCGGCTGGGGCTGCACCTGGTTCACCGCATGGGCGATCATACGTTCCAGCGACTGTTCAGCATCATCCTGACGCTGCTGGCACTGCGCCTGCTGTGGCAGGCGCTGGCCTCCTGATTACTTCCAGATTTCCCCGTCCACACGATCCTGGAGTTCCGGATAGTCACTGAGCTGGAAGTGGGGTATCCGCCCCTGCTTCCGCTGGGCGAGATAGTCCCTGGTCAGCTTCACCACGGTGCCCGAGAGGAAGACGATGGCGATGAGGTTCACGGTGGCCATCAGGCCCATGGAGGCGTCCGCCGTGTTGAATACAGTGATCACCGCCTGGTAGCCACCCCAGATCACCATCGCCAGTGCTGCACCGCGCAGGGCGTAGAGCCAGGCGCGTGACTGGGCGCCCAGGTACACCAGCGCGTTCTCGGCGTAGGAGTAGTTGGCGACAATCGAGGTGAATGCGAAGAACATGATGGCGATGGCGATGAATTCACCGCCCAGATCACCGAGATGACTCTCCATGGCAACCTGGGTGAGCTCCGCCCCGGTGACATCAGCACCGCCTTCCATAACCCCCGAAAGCAGGATCATGACCGCGGTGGCGGTGCAGATCACGATTGTGTCCACAAAGACCGCAAAACCCTGGATCAGCCCCTGGGACGAGGGGTGGTGAGGAACCGGTGTGGCGGTGGCGGCAATGTTCGGCGCCGAGCCCATGCCCGCTTCATTGGAGAACAGGCCACGCTTGATGCCGTTGAGCATGGCGGCAGTAATGGAGCCGGCCGCGCCGCCGGCAGCTTCGCCGAAGCCGAAGGCGTTCTGGACGATGCCCGCCAGGATGCCGGGCACCTCGGAGATGTTCATGATCATGATCCCTATGGCCAGCAGAACGTAGAGGCCGGCCATAATGGGCACGATCAGCTCGGCGAAGCGGGCGATTGAGCGCAGTCCGCCGAAGATCACCAGGCCGGCGACTGCAGCGACAATGATGCCGACCAGACCCTGGTTGATCCCGAAGGCACCCTCAACCGCCGTGGCGATGGCATTGGACTGCACGGCATTGAACACCAGCCCGAAGGACAGGATCAGGCAGAGCGCGAAGATCACTCCGGCCCAGGGGGCGTTCAGACCACGGGCCATGTAGAACGCCGGGCCACCGCGGTACTGGCCCTGCTCATCCCGAACCTTGTAAAGCTGGGCGAGGGTGCTCTCGGCATAGCCTGTGGCCATGCCGACCAGCGCCACCATCCACATCCAGAAAATAGCGCCGGCACCGCCCAGGTAGAGCGCCACCGCGACACCGGCCAGGTTGCCTGTGCCCACGCGCGAGGCAAGACTCGTACAGACGGCCTGGAAGGGCGATATGCCGGACTTGTCGCTCTGGCGGGAGCCGCGGATGGCGCGGATCATCTCACCGAAGTTGACGAACTGCAGGAAGCCAAGGCGGATCGTGAAAAACACGCCCACGCCCAGCAGCCCGTACACGAGGATGTAGTTCCAGAAGATGGTATTCAGAAAGCCGACAGTGGATTCCAGCAAAACGGGGCCTCTTGCAGGTGGCTGGTCAGGTGGTATTTTGAAGGTTTACCGCGAAACCATACCAGCTGAGCAGCCCTTATATGAATGACAAGAACAAGGAAACGGTCAGTCCGACCCTGGATCGCCAGCGTGAGATCTATCTCAATGGACTCAGTGGTGACCGCCCGACGGTCCCCGTGGATTACGATGAGCTTGAGCTGCGCGCCGAGCGGGCGCTTGCGCCGGAGGCGTTTGCCTACATCGCGGGTGGCGCCGGGCATGAGCACACCATGGACAGCAACCGTGAAGCATTCGGCCAGCGTCGCATCCTGCCGCGCATGCTCAACGATGTCTCCGAGCGGGATACCAGCGTAACGCTCTTTGGAAGGCGCCTGCCCAGTCCCTTCCTCCTGAGCCCCATCGGTGTGATGGAAATGGTTGATCCGAAGGGGGATGAGCTTGTGGGCCGGGCCGCGGCCTCGGAAGGCGTGCCCATGATCTTCTCGAACCAGGCTTCCCAGCCCATGGAGCATGTTGCCGGCGCCATGGGCGACGGCCCGCGCTGGTTCCAGCTCTACTGGAGCAAGTCCGACGACCTTGTGAAAAGTCTGGTGAGCCGGGCCGAGGAAGCAGGGTGTGAGGCCATTGTGGTGACCCTGGACACCACCATGCTGGGCTGGCGCACCCGTGACCTGGACCTGGCCTACCTGCCATTTCTGCGCGGCAAGGGCATTGCCCAGTACACCAGTGACCCGGTCTTCCTGAGGCGCCTCGAACAGGCGATCCAGGAGGGTGGTGACGCTGCCCCCAAGCCCAGAGTGACCATGGAAACGCTGAAAGTCCTCCGGGACGTGGCCCAGTCCTGGCCCGGAAGTACTCTGGAGGGACTTCGCTCCGGCAAGGCAAGGGCGGCGGTCCAGGAGTTCATCAACACCTATTCCCGCCCGTCGTTGACCTGGGACGATCTCGCGATGCTGCGCGAGCATACCCGTCTGCCCATCCTGCTCAAGGGCATCTTGCATCCGGAAGACGCCCGTATGGCAGTGGATTACGGCATGGATGGCGTCATCGTCTCCAATCACGGCGGGCGTCAGGTGGACGGGGCAGTCTCAAGCTTCGAGATGCTGCCCGGCGTGGTGGAGGCGGTGCAGGGCCGCGTGCCCGTGATTCTCGACAGCGGCATCCGTGGCGGGGCGGACGTATTCAAGGCACTGGCGCTGGGCGCTACGGCCGTGGGGCTGGGCCGCCCCTGGGTCTACGGGCTGGCGCTCAATGGCGAAGAGGGTGTGCGTGAGGTACTGCGCAACCTGAAAACGGATTTCGAGCTGACCATGGGGCTTGCGGGCTGTTCCTCCACAGCGGAGATATCGCCGGAACGGTTGGCCTGACACGCGGCGGCTGCCCGTGATGCGCTATGGCCGGCGGGTGTGACCAACAATCCTGCCAGGTGCTGTTGCCGTCTTCCGGTTTAGGTTTCACAATTCAGCACCACGGATCCTTTTGGGAGAAACGGATGATGATCAGGGCTCTGAACACTTTCTGCGCAGCACTTGTGCTGCTTCTGGTGGCTCTGCCGGCAATGGCGCAGCCACTTTCTGATGATCGGATTGAGCGCTTTCTTGCAAGCCTCGAGGATCTGGAAAGCCTGGGCGAGCAGGTTGAGAACACGGACATGTTCGGGGACATGGGCCAGGAGATCCAGGAACAGGCCATGCGCAAGGGCGAATTCCGGCCCATGCGCATGATGGTTGAGAAGATGCGTGACCATGAGATGCACGATGAGTTCGCGGCCGCGGTCTCCGATCATGGGTTCCAGCGTCCCGAGGACTGGGCGGATACAGGCGACCGCATTATGCGCGCCATGGCGGCAATGGAGCTGAAAAAGCACAATCGTGGCGACATGCAGGCGGAAATGGGCGCCATGATGGAGCAGATGGAGAACAACCCCAATATCTCCGAGCAGCAGCGCAAGCGCATGCGCCAGCAGATGGAGCAGGCCATGGCAGGGATGAAGGCGATGGCCGATGCGCCCGAGGAGGACATTGAGGCCGTCAGGCCCTATCGTGACCGGATCCGTGGCGCGATGAACGACTGAATCCAGTCAGCGGGAGGAAACAGCGTGATCCGGATTCTGGTTGTGGATGATCATGAGCTCGTGCGTACCGGCATAACACGGATGCTGGCGGACGATGAAGAAATCGAGATCATGGGTGAGGCCGACTCCGGTGAAGCAGCCGTGGACCAGGTCCGGCAGGACCCACCGGACGTGGTTCTGATGGACCTTCGGATGCCCGGCATTGGTGGACTGGAAGCCATGCGGCAGATTCACCGGATCAATGACGACGTGCGGGTGATTGCCGTGACCGCCTGTGCAGACGATCCCTACCCGACGCGGGTGATGCAGGGCGGCGCCCATGCCTATATCACCAAGGGCGCGGATCTTCAGGAGATGCTGCAGGCGGTGCGCCGTGCCTCGCTTGGTCAGCGTTACATCAGCCCGGAGATCGCCCAGAAGATGGCGCTGGGCCGGGTTAACGGGGGCTCGGAGGAGTTCAGCGCCTTCGACGAACTCTCGGAGCGTGAGCTCCAGATCGCCACCATGATCGTGCAGGGCCAGAAGGTACAGGTCATCTCGGACAAACTCTGTGTGAGCCCCAAGACTGTGAACACCTACCGCTACCGGATCTTCGAGAAGCTCGGTATCGACAGTGACGTGGAGCTGACCCTGAAGGCGGTGAAATACGGCCTGCTGGATGCCGATGAAGTCTGAAACCGCTGAAGCTTTTGATTCCGCTGCTTTTCTCAAGCAGGTAACCGAAAAGCCCGGCGTCTACCAGATGTACGACGCCAATGGCGACATTCTCTACGTGGGCAAGGCCTCCAACCTGCGCAAGCGCCTGGCCAGCTACTTCCGCAAGCAGGGGCAGGCGATCAAGACCCAGTCACTGGTCAGCCGGATCGCTGACATCCAGGTCACGGTCACCGCCAGTGAAACCGAGGCGCTGCTGCTGGAGCAGAACCTCATCAAATCGCAGCGCCCGCCGTACAATATCCTGCTGCGCGACGACAAGTCCTATCCCTACATCTACCTCTCGAATCACAGCGACTATCCGTCGCTCACCTTCCGGCGTGGCAAGAGCAAGCGGGATAAAGGGACCTTTTTCGGTCCCTTTCCGTCCGGCGGGGCGGTCCGGGAGAGCCTGAACATCCTCCAGAAGGTGTTCCGCATCCGCAACTGCAGCGAAAGCTACTTCCGTAACCGCACACGCCCCTGCCTGCAGTACCAGATCAACCGCTGTACCGCGCCCTGTGTGGGCATGATTTCCCCAGAGGACTACCAGCAGGATGTCCGCCGTGCCCGGCTCTTCCTGCAGGGTAAGAACCCGGAGATCATCCAGGAGCTGATGGACGCCATGGAGCAGGCGTCGACCAGCCTCGATTTTGAAAGGGCGGCCCAGTTCCGGGACCAGATCAATTACCTGCGCCACGTGCAGGAGCAGCAGGCCATCGAGGGCGGCAGCGCGGAGCTGGACGTGATCGGCCTCAGCCAGGAGGCGGGCGTGGTCTGTGTGGTGGTGCTGTCCGTGCGCGGTGGCCGGATCGTTGGCACCCAGCATTTCTTCCCCCGGCTGTCCATGGACCAGGAGGAGAGCGAGCTCATCACCGCTTTCATTGGCCAGTTCTATCTGGGGGAAGACAACCCAAGGGAGATTCCCCGCGAGATCATCGTGGCGGAGGAGATTCCGGACCGGGAAGTGCTGGATCAGGCGCTGTCCAACCAGGCCGGCCGGGATACCCGTGTGCGCCATCGGGTGCGCGATGAGCGCCGGCGATGGCTGCAGATGGCCCGCACCAACGCCGAGGAGACCCTGCGCAGCCATCTATCGAACAAGGAGACCGTCTACCGGCGGCTGCTGGCGCTGCGGGAGCTGCTGGAAATGGACGAGATCCCGGCCCGCATGGAATGCTTCGACATCAGCCACAGCCAGGGCGAGAACACGGTCGCATCCTGCGTGGTTTTTGACGAGAATGGACCCCTGAAGAGTGACTACCGGCTCTATAATATTGAAGGCGAAACGGCCGGGGATGACTATGCGGCCATGGGGCAGGTTCTGCGCCGCCGCTATCGCCGCATCAAGGCGGGCGACGGCAAGCGCCCGGACCTGGTGTTCATCGACGGGGGTCTCGGCCAGCTCAATGTGGCGCGCACGGTCTTTGATGAACTGGGAATTGACGACATTACCCTGATCGGCGTGGCCAAGGGCGAGGCGCGCCGCGCCGGTATGGAAGAGTTGATCGAGGCGTTGACCGAGAACCGTTTCCGGGTACCACCGGACTCGCCGGCGCTGCACCTGATCCAGCACATTCGGGACGAGGCTCACCGGTTCGCGATCACCGGCCACCGGCAGCGACGTGACAAGAAGCGCAGCAGCTCCACCCTGGAGGGAATCCCAGGCGTGGGGCCGCGCCGGCGCCGGGACCTGATAAACTACTTCGGTGGCCTGCAGGAGCTGCGTAAGGCCAGCGTTGGTGAGATTGCCAAGGTTCGGGGCATCAGTGAGACCCTGGCCGAATCCATTCACTCAGCACTGCACAACGAGTAGCGCATGAATCTACCCAACATCCTCACCTTTTCGCGGATCGCCATGATCCCGCTGTTCCTGCTGGTCTTCTTCATGCCGTTCCAGTGGGCCTACATGGCGAGCGCCGTCATTTTCGCGGTGGCGGCGGTAACCGACTGGCTGGATGGTTTCCTGGCCCGGCGCTGGGACCAGTCAACACCGCTGGGTGCCTTTCTGGACCCGGTGGCGGACAAGCTCATGGTGGCCGGGGCGCTGGCGGTGCTGATCCACGATTACGGCTCCCTGTTCCTGACTATCCCCGGCATTGTGATCATAGGCCGTGAGATCGTCATCTCGGCATTGCGCGAATGGATGGCGGAAATGGGCAAGCGCGCCAGTGTGGCCGTCTCGCTCGTCGGCAAGGTCAAGACGGGCTTTCAGATGGTTGCCATTGTGATGCTGCTGGCCTATCCGCCCGGTGAGCCTGTTGCCATGGCCGGGCTTGCGATGCTGGCGGTAGCAGCAGCGCTCACGCTCTGGTCAATGTGCGTCTACCTGAAAGCCGCCTGGGAGGAGATCAGCGCTACCTGATTACGGCCGGAGTGTTTGGCGCGGTACAACAGCCCGTCCGCATGCTGGATAAAGGCTCTGAGAGTCTGGCTGTGGTCGTACTGGGTAACGCCGATGCTCACTGTTACCGGGGTATCACCGGCATGGATGCTGGTCTCGGTGGTCTGGCGCAGGGTTTCCGCCACCTGTTGTGCACCCTCCAGATCGGTATCCGGCAGGATCACAAAGAATTCCTCACCGCCCCAGCGGCCCAGGGTGTCGGTTGAACGCAGGCGTTCGTCCAGGATGACACCCAACTGAACCAGAACCTGGTCACCCATCTCATGCCCGTAGTGATCATTGACGGACTTGAAATGATCAAGGTCCAGCGCGAGCAGTGACAGCGGCTGACCGCTGCGGTGGGCCCGGTTGAGCTCCTCCTCCAGCACCTGCTCTGTCCGGCGCCGGTTGGGGAGGCCGGTAAGCTGGTCTTCGTGGGCCATGCGCTCAAGCCGCTGCTGGAGCTGGCGCGTTTCGGTCATGTCCCGGGAGAAGCCAATAAAGCCGGTGAAGGTGCCGTCCTCACTGAGCAGAGGCACTTTCTCGGTCTCATAGACCCGTATGCGACCATCCGCTGCTGTAAAGGTCTCCTCGCCCTGCTGCGGGGCGTACGTGGCGAGCACCCGGTCGTCCAGCCCCCGGCAGTTTTCCGCTGTCTCATGGGAAAGTAAGTCCTCGTCCCGTGCGCCGACGATGGCATCGGGATCATGGCCGTAGAGGGCCGCTGTCCTGTGATTCAGGTAGACGTAGCGCCGGTCGGTATCCTTCAGGTAGATACAGGCGGGGGCATGGTCGAGGACGGTTTCAAGAAGGGCCTGTTTCTCCCGCAGCGCCCGTTCCAGCTGTACCTTCTCGGTTATATCGGTGCAGGCGCCGCTCATGCCGTGGATACTGCCGTCGGCGCTGACAAGAGGCCGCTTCACGGTCCAGAACCAGCGTTCCTCACCGGTGGCGGCGATGACGTTGCGCTCCTGGGTCTCAATCGCACGCCCCTGGCGCAGGACCTGTTCGTCGTTCTCGCGCAGATCCCGGGACTGATCCAGCGAAAAGAAGGTGCTGTCGTCGCGCCCCAGTATGGCTTCTTCCGGAAGGCCGAACAGGTTGCGGACGCGCTCGTTGACATAAGTATAGCGCCCCTGAAGGTCCTTCATGAAAATGAACGAGCCAAGGCTGTCCACCGCCGCCCTCAGGTCATCCAGTTGCTGGCGGGTATCCGTGGTCGCCTGCGGTTTTCCGGTTTCCATGCCACCGCTTCCCGTATTGGATACTGGTTGATCGCATAAATTACTTCAGTGATTCCTATGATGCAAAAAATCCTTTACCGGGTACTGCCTGGTGACCGGTTATGGGGAATAACGACAGTGCCTGTCGCACGACGCCGCGACTATGGTCGCGGCAGCGCATGGGCTATCCTGCCCATCGCACCCGACATTGATGGACGGCCGCCAGGAGCAACCGGATGATCCACACCTTCCCCGGCAACCAGCTGGAACACCTTGTTGGCCCGCTCGCCAGGCTCCTCGCGATGCCGGTGAGCAACCCGCTGCAGCCGGATGTGATCATGGTCCAGCATCCCGGCATGGCGCACTGGCTCAACATGGAACTGGCTGCGGAACCCACCCGGCGGGTGGCGATGAACCTGGAATACCCGCTGCCGGTGCGCTACTTCTGGACCCTCATCCGCCGGATCCTGGGCTCCGACCGCATGCCGGTGGTATCGCCCTATCAGCGTGAGATCCTGGTCTGGCGACTGTATGCGCTGCTGGCTTCAGAGGCGGTGACCAGGGACCCTGCCTTTACCGAACCGACACGCTACTGGCAGCAGCAGAGCCCACGCCAGCAGCCTTTGCGCCGCTTCCAGCTGGCCGGAGAACTCGCGGATCTTTACGAGCAGTACCTGATGTACCGCCCGGATTGGATCCGGGATTGGGACGCAGGGCAGGCGGATCACTGGCAGGCCCGGCTCTGGCAGGCGCTGGTCGCGGAGATTCCGGATCACCCGCTACGACTCATGGATGAGGCCCGGGAGCACCTGACCGAACCAGCGGAAGCGTTACCAGAACGTCTGTTCATCTTTGGCATTAACAGCCTGGCGCCCCTGTGGCTGGAATTCATCAGTGAGATGTCCCGGAAGGCGGGGGTGGATTTCCACATCCTTTACCTCAACCCCTCGGATGAGTACTGGGGGGATGCCATCAGCGATCGGCAGGCCGCCCGCCAGCGGGCACGCTGGCTGGATGAGCACGACGATGACAGCGGCCTGGTTCTGGATATCGGCAATCCGCTCCTGACCGGCCTCGGCCACCAGGGGCAGCAGTTCGTGCGCCTGCTCAGCGAGGTGGCGGACGAGGAAATGCCGCTGTTCACTGAGCCGGACAATGATGACCTTCTGGCCCGACTCCAGAGTGACGTGCTGCATCTCCGGGATGGCCGTGAAGCCCCCGGCGACCACTGTGACAGCAGCATCAGTATTGTCAGTGCCCACAGCGCGCTGCGTGAGGTCCAGGCGCTGCATGACTGGCTCCTGCATCGTTTCAATAACGATCCGGAACTTGCGCCACGGGACGTGGTGGTGATGTGCCCCAACGTGGAGCAGTATGCGCCCTTCGTGGAGGCGGTGTTCGCCGGTCGCGGCGAGGCGTTGTCCGAAAGGGTGCCGCCGTTGCCCAGTTCCATTGCCGACCGCAATCCGGGGGATGCGGACCCGGCAGTGGCTGCATTCATTGAACTGCTATCACTGCCGGATGCGCGCTTCGAGGTCAGCCGTGTCATCAGTTGGCTCCAGGTGCCGGCCATACAGCAGCGGTTCGGGTTCGATACCGAGCAGGTAACCCAGCTCAGCCAGTGGCTCAATGCTGCCGCCATTCACTGGGGGCTGGACGCCGAGCACAAGCAGCAGTGGCTGGGCGAGGGCGCCAGTGAACGCTACAGCTGGGATCAGGGGCTGGAGCGCCTCCTGATCGGTTTTGCCTGGGGCGATGAGGAGGTGGTGCTGCATGACCGCCTGCTGCTGCCCCAGGTGGAGGGCGGCGATGCGGTGGTGCTGGGGCGCCTGATCGCCTTCCTGAGGGCACTCAAGGCATTGCGGCAGGATATGACCCGGACGCGCACGGTCAGTGACTGGCAGACGTTCCTGCATGAGCGGCTGCGCCAGGCGCTGTTCAGCACCGAACGAAGCCATGAATGGATCCATGAACAGCTCCGGGAGGTGATCCGGGAGCTTGGGCAGTACGCCAGCCACGCGGCATTCACGGACCCGGTGCCGCTCACGGTCATGCGCCATGCCCTTGAACAGAACCTGCAGAGCCCGGCCCGGACCGGTCGCCAGTTCATGACAGGGCAGATCACTGTCTGCTCCATGGTGCCCATGCGCTCCATTCCATTCCGGGTCGTGGCGATCCTGGGACTGAACGACGGCGAATTCCCGCGCCAGCGCCCACCTCTGGGTTTTGATCTGATGGCCAATGATCGCCCGCGCCCGGGGGACCGCTCGCGCCGCGGGGATGACCGTTACCTGTTCCTGGAAGCCATACTCTCGGCCAGGGAACATCTCTATCTGAGCTACCAGGGGCGGGATCTCAATACGAATGCGGAGCGTCAGCCATCCCTGGTGCTCACGGAACTGATGAACTATCTGGAAGGCGCTACCGGCTGGCGCCGCGACGCCATCAGGGCATTGCCGCTGCAGCCGTTCAGCCCGGCCAACTACCAGGGCCCGGAGCCGAGCTTTGACCCGGGGTGGCTCCGCCTTACCGAGTCCGGGGAGGAGCGGGAGCAGGCACAGCGCCTGCCGCCGCCTGATCCTGAACCCGACCAGCTGACCCTGGAGCAGCTGGTCCGGGCCCTGGAGAACCCGGCCCGTCACCATGCCCGGCAACGCCTTGGCCTCTATCTGGAGGAATCCGAGCTGCCTGAACTCGAGGATGTGGAGCCCTTTGCGGCCAATCATCTGAGCCGTTATCTGATCCAGGAGGCACTGATCCACTGCGAGCTTCAGGGTGTCGATGACACCCCGGTGCTGGAACGCGCACGTCTTTCCGGGGAGCTTCCGGACCATGCGCCGATGGCCTCGGAACTGGCGGACTGGCGGGAACAGGCCAGTGGTTTCGCGCAGGCTCTGATGGATTCAGGAGCCGCAGACGTCCAGACCGCCGCAGTGGAATACAGCATTGATGGCCTGACGTTGGCCGCAGAGCTGACAATGGCAGCGGATGGCCGTCTGGTTGTGTGGCGCATGGCGAATCCGAAAGGCAAGGATCTGCTGCGGCTCTGGTGCCATCACCTGATGGCCAACCTTGGGGCGGAGCGGTCCTCGGTCGGTATTCACCGGGGAAGGGACGGCGCTCTCCGCGTAATGCAGCTGGAACCCATGGGGCGAGGGGAGGCGGAATCCCAGCTGACGGCGCTGGTGGAAGCCTGGCGGGAGAGCCTGTGTGAGCCCTCGCGCCTGCACGCCGACCTGATGCGTGAGCTGGCCACCATGGACGCTGATGCGGATGGGACGAAACGGCTCCGGGCGCTGCGCAAGGCCTGGCTGGGCGACAGCTGGAACGGCTTCCCCGGGGTCAAGGATGATGCCTATGTCGGATGGTTCTTTGATGAAGACACTGATACAGAATCCCTTCTGGCTGCTATCGACCGCCGGTACGGTCCGTTGATGGCCGCCGTGACGATCACCGACACCACGGAGGCGGTGTGATGCAGGAGCTGGACGTTACCCATCTGCCGCTGGAAGGCATACACCTGATCGAGGCCAGTGCGGGCACTGGCAAGACCTACAACATCACACGCCTCTATCTGCGCCTGCTGCTGGAGCGCGAACTGGAGGTGCAGCAGCTGCTGGTGATGACTTTCACACGTGCCGCCACCGCCGAGCTGAAGGGACGTCTGGCGGGCGAAATCCAGCGTGCCCATGATTACTGGGAGGAGCTGGAGGAGCCCTTCTATGTGGCGCTGCGGGCACGTTTCCCGGACACAGACCGGGTGAAGGCCCGCCTGCGCAACGCTGCCCTGCACATGGACGAGGCGGCCATCTACACCATTCACAGTTTCTGTCGGCGAGCCCTGACGCAGGAAGCCTTTACCAGTGGCATAAGCTTTGAGGCGGCCATGGAAGTGGACAGCAGCGCACTGGTGCGTGAAGCGCTGGAGGACTGGTACCGGCAGGAGGCACAGGGGCCGTATTTCCAGCAGCTTTACGCTTATCAGCCCACGCCCGACGCCTTCGCAAAGGTCTGGGAAGCCGCCATCAAGGGCACCGAGACGCTTCCGGAACCGGAGGTGCCGGATCTGGCGACAGCCTGGCAGGGATTCCGCCGCCAGTGGCCGGAGGAACGGGAGGCCTTCGCGGCGCTGAATGTTGCCGCCCGGAAAACGGCGGATACCAAGGCCCACTGGCAGGCCGTTCAGGAGGAGCTTGAGCGCCTCAGCGGTTGTGACTGGGATGGCAGTATCCCGGACGTTTTCCAGGGCAGGTTCCTGAAGGAGGCGTTCAGCAGCGCGAAGAAACAACAGAGCATGCCCGCGCTGTATGAGCTCGCCAGCGGCATGGTCGGCCTCCAGCGGGCACGTGAGGCCTGGTGGGCCTGGAAGGGCGTGACCTTCGCGCGGGCGCACCTGGCCGCCAGCAAGGATCGGCTGGACCAGCTGGATTTCAGTGATCTGATCCGCCGCCTGAGTGAACAGCTGGCCTCGGAGGAGCGCGGACCGGCCCTGGCCCGGAGCCTGGGAGAACAGTTCCCGGTGGCACTGGTGGATGAATTCCAGGATACGGACCCGGACCAGTACGCCATCCTCCAGGGGATCTACGGTGAGGCCAGGGAACAGGGCCGGATGCTGTGCATGATCGGCGACCCCAAACAGGCCATCTACGGTTTCCGTGGCGGGGATGTCTTTGCCTATCTCACCGCCCGCAATGACGCGGATCACCAGTGGGTCATGGGCGCCAATTACCGCTCGGCGCCGGAAGTGATCCGGGGCTATAACCGGCTCTTCCATGGCGGGGCCGTCCCCGGGGATCCACGCGATGCCATCCCCCATGACCGGATCTTCGGTTATGGCATCCAGTACCCGCCAGTCAGTGCCGGCAGGCCCGACCGGGAGCCGGTTCACGGACCGGCGGGACGGGCGGCTTTCCAGTGGGGGCTGCTGCCGGTTGCGGATGACATGGAAGGGCTCAGCAGCAAGGGCACCGGCTATACCAAGGAGGGGCGTCAACCCCTGGCGCAATGGACGGCCCGTGAAATCCTGAGGCTGTTGTCAGACGCAGAGGTTGATGGTGAAACCGTGGCCCCCGGGGATATCGCTGTCCTGGTCCGGGACCGCACGGAAGCCGCCCTCATGCAGGAAGCGCTGACCGCCCGGGGGCTGGATTCCGTGTACCTGAGTGCCCGGGACAATGTGCTGGAAAGCCCGGAATCCCTCGATCTGCTTCGGGCCCTGCGGGGCATCCTGAACCTCGAGGATGACCGCCAGCTGATGGCGGCGCTGGCGACCATGCTGTTCGGTTACAGCACCCGGGAGCTGTTTGATCTGCGCAACAGCGAACGGGACTGGGCCCGGCTTCTGGACGACGTTACGGCCCTGCGCGAGCGCTGGCACCGCAAGGGTTTCATGAGCATGGCGCTGCAGCTTCTTCAGTGGCGGGCACGGCCGGAACCGCATCGGCATGAGCGCAGCCTCACCAACCTGATGCACCTGATGGAGCTGCTGCAGGAGGCCAGCCAGCAGCACCGCCAGCCCGAGGCGCTGCTGCACTGGTTTGAGCAGGCGCGCACGGACAGCACCGTCCAGAACACCGAACTCCGGCTGGAAAGCGACGGCCACCTGGTGCGGGTGGTGACCATGCACGGAGCCAAGGGGCTGGAGTATCCCATCGTGTTCCTGCCGTTCGTCAGCTATGGCAAACAGGGCGGCCGCGGTCGGGATATGCTGGTGCGTTACCACGATCCCCGTGACCACAGCACGCACCTGGCGCTGAACCCATCGGACGAACAGCTTGATCTTGCAGCGGAGGAGGAAGCAGCGGAGAGCATCCGTCTCCTTTACGTGGCCGCCACGCGGGGCGAACGGCGGGTCTACATGCTGGCCGCGGCATTTGATCAGCTGGCGTCTTCGTCGCTGGCGCGCTGCCTTGGGGTCAGCAGTTTTGAGGCGCTGGAAGGTGCAGTACGGCAACAGTATGGCGAAGGAGCCTGTGGCGTACTGACAATCACCAGCACCGATGAGCCGGTGAGCAGTGCTCCGGCGCCGGCTTCCCATGACGGGCTGGCCGCGGCTGAATTCCATGGACATATTGAAAGGGACTGGTGGCTTTCCTCCTTCTCCGCGCTCACGCGCAATGCCCGCCACGGCGGCACCAGCGCCCGGGACCGCGATCAGGACGAACAGGAAGAGACCCAGCCCCATGCGGAAGCAGACAACATCCGCTTTTGCCTCCAGAAAGGTGCCGAAGCCGGCAACCTTCTGCACGACGTGCTGGAGTGGCTGGATTTCAGTAACCCGGACCTGGATGGGGTTCTGGACCAGGCCGAAAGGCGCTACCCGGGCCTGATGGCCCCTGTTGAAACCACACGTGAGCCGATCAAAGCCTGGCTGCGGGAGCTGCTGGCCGTAAAGCTGCCCAGCGGTGCAACCCTGGGAGCGTTGGCGCCGGAGAAGACCCTGCGGGAAAGCGAATTCTACTTTCCCATGAACGCGGATCAGCACCCACCCCTGGGCCGCATCCTGGCACGCCACAGGGGCGTTGATGCTGCGGTCACGCTGCCACCACCGGCCAGCCTCAACGGCATGCTCCAGGGCTTCATCGACCTGGTCTACGAGTGGCAGGGGCGCTATTACATCGTGGACTACAAGTCCAATCACCTGGGCAACGGCTTTGGCCATTACAACCCGGAGGCACTGACCGCCAATATGCGCGAGAGCTTCTACGACCTCCAGTACCTGCTCTATATGCTGGCACTCCACCGTTTCCTGCGGATCCGCATCCCGGATTACGATCCTGAGCAGCATCTCGGGGGCGTGCACTACCTTTACCTGCGTGGAATGGCGCCGGGCCGTGATACCGGTGTCCACGCACGGGAGCCGGATCTGAGCGCACTGCTCGCCCTGGATGCCCTTTTTGAGGGCCGGGAGGTGGCGGTATGAGCGCGGTTCTCAACCCGGTGCGGGAAGGCGAGGCCCCGGAAGCCATCGACCAGGCGCTGGCGGATGCGCTGTGCGAGTGGATTGGCTGCCGGGAGGACTGGTTCCGACATACCCTGATGGCCGTCAGCGAGGCACTGCAGGAGGGCCATACCTGCCTGCACCTGCCGTACTGGGCGGGTCAGACCCGCTGGCAGAGTGACACCTTCCCGGGCATCCGGTTCCCGGAGCTGGCAGAGTGGCGTCAGGGCCTCTCGGCATTGGCGATCGGCCCGGATGATGATGCCCCCGTGGTGTTTGAGCGGGATCGTTTCTACCTGCGTCGTTACTGGCGTTTCGAGACCGAAGTGGCAGCGTCCATCCGCGAACGACTGGCGGTCACTGCCAGTGTGGATGCGCCCAGCGCCCGGGCGGCCCTTGAGCGGCTCTTCCCCCGTGAGGCAGGGCAGGCCGCGCCTGACTGGCAGAAGGTGGCCGCGGCTAACGCACTGTTCCAGCGTTTCAGTGTGATTGCCGGTGGGCCCGGCACCGGAAAAACGCATACGGTCACCCGGCTTCTGGCACTTCTGATCGAGATGTCCGCCTCCGGTGGGGAAATGCCCCGGGTGCACCTTGCGGCGCCCACCGGCAAGGCGGCCCAGCGCCTGGCCGAGTCCGTGGTGAAGGCACGCTCCGGACTGGCGTCGGATGTGGAACCCCGGGTAATGGAGGCCATCCCCCAGGAGGCCACCACGCTGCACCGGTTGCTGGGCGTGATCCCGAACAGCCACCGATTCCGCCATAATGACGATAACCCGCTCAATGTGGACATACTGGTGGTGGATGAGATCTCCATGGTGGACCTGCCCCTGATGGCGCGGCTGTTCCGTGCACTGCCCCCGGAGTGCCGGGTGATCCTGCTGGGCGACGCCGACCAGTTGCCCTCGGTCGCCGCGGGGTCGGTGCTGGCGGACCTGGCACCCCGGGATGTATCGGCCTACAGCCCCGAACGCTGCCAACAGCTCGTTGCCCTCGGCATTGAGCTTGACGCCGCCGACGACGGTTCGGGTGGTGTGGACTATCTGAGTTTCCTGAGGGAGAGCCGGCGGTTCGGTGGCAGCAGTGGTATCGGCCAGCTTGCCGCTGCTGCCATCAGCGGCCATGAGGAGGGTACTCTCAATGTTCTCCGGGGCGCTCATGAGGACGTGGTCTGGCAGGGCGGCGGTGCGCTGTCCGAACAGCTTGCTGCCTGGACGGAGCAGAACTACCGGCCCATCACGGAAGCGACCGACCTGAAGGAGGCCTTCGCGCGGCTGCAGGCCTTCCGGATCCTCTGTCCCGCCCGCGTTGGTCCCAATGGTGTCCAGTCAATCAATGAGCGTATTACCGCTGCGCTCAACCCGGAGCGGCAACGTTTCTTCCGCGGCCAGCCCATCATGATCACGCGCAACCATTACGGGCTTGGCCTCTACAATGGCGATATCGGCCTGATCTGGCCGGACGAGGCGGAGCGGGAAGGCGAGGCGCCCCCGCTGCTGGCCTGGTTCCCGGCTGAGGAGGGGTTTATTCCCATGGCGCCGGGGCGACTGCCCGACCATGAAACGGTCTACGCCATGACCATCCACAAGACACAGGGGTCGGAGTTTGATTCCGTGGCCCTGGTGCTGCCGGAGCGGCCGTCCGCGATTCTCAGCCGGGAGCTGATCTACACTGGGATTACCCGGGCCCGTTCCCGATTGATGGTCATCGGGGGTGAGGCCGTCTGGCGTGCCGGCATCAGCCAGGCCGTGGAGCGCCATTCCGGCCTCGGCGTGCGGCTCAGGGGTGCCCCGTCCGAACACCGGTAAGCATGACAAGGACTGTATTCCCATGATCATTTCCTCTACCCAGGATTACCGTGAGGCGGCACGCCGGCGGCTGCCGCCCTTCCTGTTCCACTACATCGATGGCGCCAGCTACGACGAATACACCCTGCAGCGCAATACCCAGGACCTGCGTGAGCTGTCACTGCGCCAGCGGGTGCTGCAGGAAGTCGGTGACGTCGACCTCTCAACCCGTCTTTTTGGTGAGGATCTGAGTCTGCCAGTGGCTCTGGCGCCAGTGGGGCTGACGGGCATGTATGCCCGGCGCGGCGAGGCCCAGGCCGCCCGGGCCTCGGCCGCAAAGGGGGTTCCCTTTACGCTGTCCACCGTGTCGGTGTGCCCGATCGAGGAGGTGCAGCAGGCCTCGGATCGGGCACTCTGGTTCCAGCTTTACGTGCTCCGGGACCGCGGCTTCATGAAGAACGTGCTGGAACGGGCCTGGGAGGCCGGTGTGCGGACCCTGGTGTTCACCGTGGACATGCCTGTGCCCGGCGCCCGTTACCGCGATGCCCATTCCGGCATGTCC
>NZ_CAJXMA010000049.1:0-21850 GCF_913056445.1 uncultured Halovibrio sp. | reverse complement strand
GGGGTGTGCAGAACGCTCGCCTCGAGATTGCCGATGGTAAAGGTGTCCCCTTCACTGAAAAGCCGGTCGAACTGACTGCCATCACGGGCGAACTCAGTTCCCGCATTGAAGGCTTTTCCAAAAATATCCTGAACTTCCATGATCTTATGGCCGATGCCTGTCTGGCCACCCAGCTGCTCATGCAGGTAGGGGGCGGCAGAGAGGTGGTCAGCATGGACGTGGGTTTCGAGGATCCATTCAACTTCTAGCTGATTGTCTCTGATGAAACGGATGATCTCGTCAGCCGACCGCACGTCCGTGCGTCCCGCCGCGTAGTCAAAATCCAATACCGAATCGATGATGGCGCAGGCCCTGCTGTCAGGGTCCTGAACCACGTAGCTGAATGTGTTTGTGGGTTCGTCGAAAAAGTGTTGTACCTGTGGGCTATTCATAGCGTCGTCACCTCTGCACGGTTGGTCACCTATTTCACAATTAGAACACTCTAATAATTATAACGATAGACTTAATCGAAATATTAAGCCTCTGCCTTTGATAGCTTGGCTCAATGAAAGTCGGATTGAATTCCGCAGCATGAAGGCGCAGCATAGTGTTTGAAGGAATAACAATATTCCTTTAAGGATTACAAATTCGGGAGATTGAGTCATGACAGTCAATATCGGTGCTTTGGATCGCAGCATTCGTGCCATAGTCGGGGTGGTTCTGGTCGCCCTGGTTTTTATCGGACCTGAAAGTGCATGGGGCCTGATCGGTCTGATTCCTCTAGCGACGGCTGCTATGGGCAATTGCCCGGCTTACAGCTTGATCGGGATCAGCACCTGCAAGGCCGGCAACCGTTGAAAGGGGGGACACTATGATCAAGAGAACGGTTGGGACAGTGGTGCTTGCGCTGATGGTCTGTTTGCCCATGAGCGTCTCTGCGTCGGGCCATGATGGAGCTGTTGGGAAGGTGATGATCATCCTTTCAAGCAGTTCGCCACAGACTCAGGGAATGGCAATGGTTTTGGGTAACACCATGGCCCAGGAGGGAGCTGAGGTTGAGGTGCTGCTGTGTGACGCCGCCGGCGACCTCGCGCTCGCTAACCAGGATGGCAACACAGCCCTCGAGCCTAAAAAGGTTACGCCGGCTCAAATGCTGAATGGGCTCGTGGAGAAAGGGGCATCTGTCTCCGTCTGCGCACTTTATCTGCCTAACAGCGAATACATGGAGTCGGATCTTGCGGATGGTGTCTCTGTGGCCAAACCTTCCCAGATGAGCGCCCTGATGCGGGATCCTGAAGTACGGGTGTTTGCATTCTGACCGGAGGTGCCAGGGGCGGTCGCGGCACCAGCTCAGCTGCCCCGGATTGGCCTCCTTCTGGTGAGGCCAAAGAATTAGTCAAACTTTCAAAGAGAGGAAGAGGTCTATGAAGACGAACCAGTTGACCAAGCCAGCCTTAATGCTGGGTTTGGCGCTCAGCATCAGCCTGGGCGTGTCAGGTTGCTCCCATGTTCACCATTGGAATGAGTCGCCTGATGAGTCCTCCATCAGTCAGGGCGCGTCACAGCGTGGACAGCCATTTGATACGAGCATTGATGCTGGGATGGCGCCTTTCGGCGATGTCATGACACAGGCTGTGTCCAATTACAACCGGCCGTCGCCGTACATCGGAACAGGCGGCCATGTGTCTGCTGGTGCTATGCCGGAACTGAAGCAGATGGGGTTCAGAACCGTGGTCAGCCTCCTCACTCCAGAAGAGGGGCTGAGCGATGAGCGTGACGCGGCCGGTGATGCAGGACTGGGGTTCCACGGCATCAGCGTATCTGGGGGGCCACCCACGGCGGACCAGGTGGATGAGTTCGCCAGAATCGTCTCGGAACAGGGCAACTACCCCATCCTCATGCACTGCGCCAGTGGTAACCGCGCGGGGGCGATGTGGGCCCTGTACCGGCATCAAGTCGGCGTTCCGGCAGAAATCGCCCTGGAGGAAGGCAGGGCCGTAGGGCTGGACAGCCTTGAGCCGGGCGTGCGTGAGCGACTTGGCCTGGGTGCTTCTGACTAGCTGATCAGTTCGAACTCCCGGGGCCGGGAGAGGTCGAAGACGATACAAAAGGCAGCTCCTGAGCTGCCTTTTCAGTATAGGCCCTGATGGCTTGCGCCTCGCGTCGGCAGAAATCCGCGACCGCTGGCCTCAGCTGCTTATCGCCCACCCAGTGGAAGGATTCGAACAGCTCCGGCTGGAAGCCGCGCTTGAGCTTGTGCTCGCCCTGGGCGCCGGCGTCGAAGCGGCTCAGCGCCCGTTCGATGCAGAGGTCGATGCCCTGGTAGTAGCAGGCCTCGAAGTGGAGTTGATCGTACTCCTCGAGACAGCCCCAGTACCGGCCGTAGAGGCGCTGCTCATCGTGCAGGAAGAGAGCAGCGGCCACGTAGTGGCCCTGGTGGACAGCCATGACCAGGGTGAGCTGTTCCGGCATGCGGTCCGCCAGGTACTGGAAGAAATCCCGGTTGAGGTAGGGGCGCTGGCCGCGCTTGAGATAGGTGGCCTGGTAGAAGACATGGAAAGCTTCCAGCGCGTTCTCCGGAATGCCGTTGCGGCCGGAGTAGTGGCGGAATTCAATGCCCTGGTCCGCGACCAGGCGCCGTTCCCGCCGGATCTGCTTGCGTTTGCGCGATTTCAGGGTGGCCAGGAAGGCCTCGAAGTCGGCAAACCCCGGGTTGTGCCAGTGGAATTCGCAGCTCAGGCGGCGCAGCCACTGGTCGCGATCCAGATGGTGCTGTGATTCCGCATCCGGGAACAGCAGGTGCCAGCTGGAGTACGAGCCGCCTTCCAACTCCGCCAGAACAGCTTGCGTACTGCGGAATCCGGTACTGGCACCGTCCGCGTCATGATGCAGCAGCAGGCGGGGGCCCTCGCAGGGCGTGAAGGGCACCGCGCTGAGCAGCTTGGGGTAGTAATCGCGCCCGTAATGGGCCCAGGCCTCTGCCCAGGCCCAGTCGAACACGTACTCGCCGAATGAGTGGTGCTTGCGGTAGCAGGGAAGGGCCGCCATCAGTTGGCCCTGGTCATCCCGTTCAATCCAGTGGTGGGGCGTCCAGCCGGTTGCCGTTGTGGTGCAGCCCGTGGTTTCCAGCCCGTACAGGAACTCATGGCGCAGAAACGGCGAGTGTGTGCCCTGCAGGCGGTTCCATTCGCTCGGTTCGATAGCAGCGAGGCTGTCGATGAACGCCATGTTGCGCTCCCTATTGGGCCGGTATGGACAGCAGCGCGGAGGCGAGCCCGAAATAGACCAGGATACCGGCGACGTCGGCGATGAACGAAACCACCGGGGCGCTGGCTGTGGCCGGGTCCATGTTCAGCTTGTTGAGCACGAACGGCAGTGACATGCCGATGAGGCTGCCGCTGAGCACCACGATCACCATGGTCAGCGATACCACGTGGGCCAACTCGGCGCCGCCCCGGTAGAGCCCGATAGCCGCGACGGCGGCTGCCATGGTCAGCCCGAGCATCAGCCCCAGGCCGATTTCGCGCAGCAGCATGCGGAACCAGTCGCGGCTGATGACGTCACCGGTGGCGATGGCGCGCACCATGAGGGTGGCGGACTGGGAGCCGGCGTTACCGGCACTGGCGATCAACAGCGGCAGGAAGAACACCAGCCCCACGTGGGCCTGGATGGTGTCCTCGTAGAGCGAGATGCTTGCCCCTGAGAAAACGTTGGCGAAGACCAGCAGTACCAGCCACATGATGCGCTTCTGGTAGAGGGTTGTGAGCGCGGTTTCCTTGAGGCTGCCCGGCAGGTCGCCGACGCTGGCGCCCTTGTGGATGTCCTCGGTGGCCTCGGCCTCCTGAACGTCCATGGCATCGTCGTGGGTGACGATGCCGACCATGCGGTCTTCATCGTCCACCACCGGGACCGCCAGCAGGTCGTAGTCGGCGATCAGGCGTGCCGCCTCGGCGCTGGGTGCGTCCGTATGAACGTTGACCACCTCGGTCTGCATCAGGTCCTCGACCGACTCCCCGGGGGAGGCCACCACCAGCCCACTCAGGGTCACGATCCCCAGCAGGTGACGCTCGGTATCGAGCACGTAGGCGACGTAGATTGTTTCCTTGTTCAGCGCCTGCAGGCGCAGGCGCTCGATGGCCTGGCGGGCGCTGATGTGGGCCGGGACCGTGGCGTATTCGCTGGTCATCACCGAGCCAACGGTCCCCTCGGGGTAGCTGGTAAGCCGCAGCAGATCCTCGCGTTCGGCCTTGGCCAGGGCGGGCATCAGCGCTTCCTGAACGTCCTCGGGCAGTTCCTGGTAGAGGTCGGCCCGTTCGTCGGCGTTCATGTCCGTCAGCAGCCTGGCCTGGGCGTGACGGCCCAGGTGCTGGACCATGCTCAGCTGATGGGACGGCTGCATGTAGGGCAGTATTCGCGCCTGGGTACGGCGGTCGAGCTGGTCGAACAGGGCGTAGGCGGTTTCACCGTCGAGCTCGTCAATAACCCCACCGACTTCCGCGGGGTGGCGGTTATTGAGGAACTCAATGGCGGCATCAAGGTCGCCCTGTTCGAGCAGCGTCCGGACTTCGGATTCGAGTTCGGCGGTTTCGGTCATAGCCGTCTCCGGTCAGTCGGTGTTCAGCGCTGCCAGATCCTCCTCGGAGAGCATCTGTTCAAGAGCCGGGGATACCCGGGTCTGGAAGCGGTCGTCTTGGTGCTCGATAACGAGCACGGCAACGTCATGGGTGCGGGCATAGTCCAGCGTCTGCGTCACGCCCATCACCATGAAGGCCGTGGCCAGTGCGTCCGCCCTCCGGTTACTGGGGTGGAAGACGCTGGCCGAGGCCAGCGAATGCGTGACCGGACGCCCGTTGCGTGGGTCAATGGTGTGGGAATAACGCTGTCCGTCCACTTCAAAGTAGTTGCGGTAATCGCCTGAAGTGGCCAGCGACATATCCTCCAGCGGCAGTATATGGCGAGGGCTCTGTGGCCCGTCCCGGGGGACTTCAATGCCGATGCGCCATGGTGTGTTCTGCGCCTTGCGCCCGCTGGCCAGCAGGTCGCCCCCGATGTTCACAAGGTGGTTTTCATGGCCTCGTTCCTCCAGCAGGGCCGAGACCCGGTCCACCGCCTCGCCCTTGGCAATGGCCGATAGATCCACGAACAGGTCCGTCATGCGCCGGGCACGGTTGGCTTCCGGGTTGATCTCGAGGTTCCCGTGACCAACCTGTTCCAGGCGCGCCTCAATGGTGGCGTCCGCTGGTACCTCTGTAGGGCGGGCCTCGGGGCCGAAGCTCCACAGGTTAACCAGGCCGCCGATGGTGGTATCGAAGGCGCCTTCGGTGCGTTCCGAGAGGTCATCGGCCGCCTGCAGTACATCGATCACTCCTTCCGGCAGATTGACCCAGTCGCCCGGCGTGCTGCTGTTGAGCCGCATGAGGTCGGAGTCATCGCGGTAGGTGGACATGCCCTGGTCGACTTTGGCGAGAACCCCGCGCACGGCTTCATGCAGGGATTCACGACGCTCTTCGGGGAGCTCGCCGGCAACGCTGACCTGGTAGAAAGTACCGAAGATCCGCCCTTCAACCCGGGTGACGGGAACTTCCCGGTTTTGCGGCTCGCCGGGATCACTGCAGCCGCCCAGGAGCATCAGTGGGATCAGAAGACAGAGGATGAGGGCAGGCGGAAGCGCGGTACGGCGTGGCATGACGGCTCCGGGCAGGTCAGTGACTGGCGGCATTATACCCTGTCCGGGCCGGCTTAACATCCGTGGCGCGGACACAAAAAAGCCCGGCCGGAGCCGGGCTTGTGTGGCGTGAGGAAGGCTGCGATCAGCTGTTGCTGTCCGCCATGTCCTCTTCCGCTGTCTCGACTTTTTCCAGAATGGTGTCGAGGACTTTCTGGCCTTTCTCGCCAGCCTGCTCCAGATAGATCTGGCGCACGTCCTTGCTGGCTTCGCGGAAGACCTCGCGCTCTTCCTCGGTCAGCTCAACCCATTCAGTGCCGCCTTCGTCGAGAATGGTCTGCAGCCGGTCCTCGTTGTACTCGCGCTGCTTCTCGCTGATCCAGGACACCATGTTGTCACGCACATCCAGAATCAGCTCCTGGCGCTCCTCGGAGAGGTTGTTGAACCAGTTGTTGCCGGTCGCCAGGGTGGTGATGAACTGGGCGTGGCGTGCGGAAGTGAGCACGTCCTGCTCCTCGTAGAAGCTCATCTCTTCGATAGCGAAGATCGGGTTCACCTGACCATCGATCTGACCCAGCTGGAGGCCGCTGTAGACCTCGGAGTAGGGGGTCGGGGTCGGGTTGGCGCCATAGGCCTTATAGGATTCGACCAGGATCGGTGAGGTCATGGTACGGATCTTGAAGCCCTCGAAGTCCTCCGGGCTGCGCAGGGCCTTGTCACCACTCCAGACCATCCAGCCTTCCGGGATGATGTCGAGCAGCTGCAGGTCCATTTCGTTGTACATCGGCTGGAAGAGTCCGTAGACCTCCGGATCCGACAGAACCGCGCGGTTCACCTCGGGGTCCTCGGACAGCACGAAGTGCAGCGTGAAGATGCCGACTTCCGGGATGGCGTCCGCCAGGTGGCCCGGGGAAGCGAAGGCGATCTCAATGGCACCGTTCTGGAGCAGTTCGGTCAGCTGGGAGGAAGTGCCGAGTGTCCCGTAGGGGTACACCTCAACCTTCACCTCACCGTCAGTACGCTCCTCAATGCGGCTCTTGAATTCCTGGGCGTAGGCGTCCTGGACGCTGCCTTCGACTTCTTCCAGCGCAAAGCGCCACGTGTCGGACTCGCGCTGTTTCGCCAGCTCTTCATCGCGATCCATCTCCTCCTGCGACGACTGCCCGCTGCTGGAGCTGTCGCTGGAGGTGTCACCGCCATCAGAGCAGCCATAGAGAAATGCCATGGCAAGCAGCATGATCAGGCCCGTAAGCCATTGGCGAGGTTGGTTCATACCCTGTCTCCCTCTGTTGGATTTTCTTGTTGATCCGCATTAAACATAACACATCTTTACAGCAGCAAAAGCAGTGAACGTGAATTTCCGGCAAAGCGTACGGGAATGTTGCCGAACCCCGGATCGTCAGACTATTGTTACGTATGAGCGACCTGCGGAGAGTCCCATGACGGACCAACCTCAAGCCGGCCACGGAGGTGGCTGGCGAAACGCCCTTAAGGCGCCCTTTGACTGGATCGACTCGGGTCTCGACTGGTTTGAGCGCAGTGCACTGATTCTCTGTGTGGCGGGTATGGCGACAGTGACTGTCGGCAATGTCATCGCCCGCAACCTGCTGGGTTTCAGTCTGCAGTTCGCCAACGATGTGGCCCAGATGCTGCTGGTGATGGTGACCTTCCTGGGGATCGGTATCGGGGCACGTCATGCCCGTCACATCCGGGTTTCGGCGCTGCACGACCTGCTCCCCCATCTGGGACAGAAAATCCTGCTGGTTATTGTGAGCTTCACCACCGCCTGGCTGCTGTTCTCGCTGGCGGATTTCGCGTGGAACTATGCTGGCGCCGTGCAGCGCACCTGCCGGGTTCTTCCAGAGGCTGTTGATCTGGGGCTGTTTTCACTGCCCGTTGGCGGCATGCCCCTGGCAGCGGGCATTGTGGCCACACTGGTTGGCATTGCCCTGGCGGGGCACCTGATCCGCCTGATCAGCGAGGGCGGCGCCCGGCTTCTGGACCGCTTTGACGGGACCCAACGCCAACTGATGGTGCTGGCGGCGCTGGTGGTGTTGGCGCTTCTGGCCTGGGGGATCTTCACTGTGTTCATCGGGATGGTGGAAGCGCGCAGTGGCCAGTGCCGGGTGACGTCGTCCACCGGCTTCCCGGTCTATCTCAACTATATGGTCGTGCCGCTGGGCTTTCTGTTTGGTGGTATCCAGTTTTTCCTCGCGGGGGTCCGCAACCTGATCAGTCCTGAGAACTACCTGTCCTGGTATCAGAAGGATGAGTACGAGGAAGAGGGTGTGGACCCGGGTATGACCGGTGGCTTTGACCCCGAAGAGGATGCGGCTGAGGAGCGTGACCGTGGCTGAACTGATTGAATGGCTCAACCTGTCTTCCATGGCCACGCCGGATGTCGCTCTGGTGGTCGGCGCTGTGATGATCGTGCTGCTTCTGATGGGCTACCCCATGATGGTGCCGCTCACCGCCGGCGCGCTGCTTCTGATGGCCGCGAAGTTCTCGGGGCTCAACGAGTCCACCCTGATCCAGCAGATGATCGGGGGTGTGGAGCAGACAGTGCTGGTGGCCGTGCCCATGTTCATACTGGCGGCCGACATCATGATCAAGGGCCACACGGCCAATCGATTACTGGATCTGGTCAGCAAGTTTGTGGGCCACATCCGCGGCGGGCTGCCGGTCACCACGGCGGTTTCCTGCACGCTGTTCGGAGCGGTTTCGGGCTCCACCCAGGCCACGGTGGTGGCGATGGGTCGTCCACTAAGGCCACAGCTGATCAATGCCGGCTACTCGGACCGCTTCGCCATTGCCCTGATCATCAACGCGAGCGATATCGCGCTTCTCATACCGCCGTCCATCGGGATGATCATCTATGGTGTGGTTTCCGGCACCTCCGTAGGGGCGCTGTTCATTGCCGGTATCGGTCCGGGCCTTCTGATCCTCGCGCTGTTTGCGGTCTACTGCTATGGCATCTCGGTATGGAAGGGCATACCGGTGCAGCCCAAGGCAAGCTGGAACGAACGGCTGATAGCCCTTAAACGTGCCAGCCTGGCCACCGGCTTCCCGGTGATCATCATTGGCGGTATCTACACCGGTACCTTCAGTCCCACCGAGGCGGCGTCGATGTCGGTGGCCTATGCACTGTTCCTGGAGATGATTCTGTACCGGCAGGTGCGGCCTTCCCAGCTGCCCGAGATCGCGCTCTCCACCGGCATGATCACCGCCGTGGTTTTCATTCTGGTAGCCGCCGGCATGGCGTTCTCCTGGATGATCTCCTTTGCCCAGATTCCGAGTCTGTTGCTGGGAGACATGCTGGCCGAGGCCTCCCAGCATCCCTATCAGCTGCTGATCCTGATTGCGGTGGCGTACTTCGTGGGCTGTATGTTCGTGGACCCGATCGTGGTGATCCTGGTGCTCACGCCGATCTTCTCACCGGCCATTGCGTCCGCGGGCCTGGATCCCGTGCATGTTGGGACGCTGGTGGTGCTCCAGGCGGCCATTGGTTCGGCAACACCACCCTTCGGGTGTGACATCTTCACGGCCGTGGCCATATTCCGGCGGCCCTATCTTGAGGTGATCCGCGGAACACCGCCCTTTGTCATGATCCTGCTGTTCGCAACTGCAATGCTGATCATGTTCCCGCAGATCGCACTCTTCCTGCCCAATCTGATGCGGTGATACCAATCCTGACGGGAGGGTCCTGATGAGTCACGAACCCGCCGAGGTCCGTTTCCATGTTGAGGGCGAGGCGCTGGCCGGCTGGTGGTTCCAGCCGGCAACGCCCGCGCGCAGCCCGTGCCCCTGTATTGTGATGGCCCATGGTCTCGGGGGTACCCGGGATGCGGGGCTTGTTCCCTATGCCCGGGCCTTTGCAGAGGCTGGATTTGCGGTACTGCTTTTTGATTACCGGCATTTCGGGGCGAGCGCGGGTGAGCCACGGCAGCTGGTGTCCGTGCAGCGCCAGCTGGCGGACTGGCAGGGCGCCATTGATTTCGCACGCCAGCAGCAGGGCATTGACCCAGAGCGCATCGCGCTTTGGGGATCGTCGTTTTCGGGGGGACATGTGCTGGTGGCAGCAGCCCGTGACGGCGGTGTTGCAGCGGTTTCCGCTCAGGGCCCGATGATGGACGGCCTGGCTGCTGTACTGAATGTGGTCAGCTATGCCGGCATCGGTGGCATCCTGCGCCTGAGCACCCTGGCACTGAGGGACCAGCTTCGCGCCCTGGTGGGCGGCGCCCCCCTGTACGCGCCCATTGTTGGCCGCCCGGGTGAAACGGCGGCCATGGCCACCGAAGATGCCTATGACGGGTACCGGGCTATTGCGCCTCCAGACTGGCGTAATGAGCTGGCGGCGAGACTGGCACTGCAGCTGCCGCTTTACCGTCCGCTGCGCCATGCGCGTCGACTGCCGTGTCCGGCACTGATCCAGGTCTGTGGCCGTGATTCCGTAGCGCCGCCGGAGGCAGCGGAGAAAGCCGTGAGCAGAGCCGGAGGCCGGGCGGAACTGAAGCGTTACGAGGACCTGGGGCATTTCGATATCTACGTGGGGGATGGATTCGAGCGCTCATGCGCGGATCAGATTGATTTCTTCCAACGCCATCTTCTGTCATGAAAGAGGCCCCGATCCCGGATAACGAACCGGAGCGGCAGGCGGCTCTGGATGAGTACGAACTGCTCAGCGGGAGCCCGGAAGAGTGGTTCGACGACATCGTTGCCGTCGCAGCCGAGGTCTGCAGCAGTGAAATGGCCATGGTCAATCTGCTCGACCGGGATCAGCAGCTGTTCAAGGCTGCGGTGGGTGTGAACCGGGAGCATTTCATTCCGGAGCGTTCCTCCTCGTTCTGTGGTCACGCCATTGTTCAGTCCGATGTGTTCGAGATCCCCGATGCCCGCGAGGATGAGCGTTTCCATGACAACCCCTGGACGCTGGACCATGGTGTCCGGTTCTATGCCGGTGTGCCCCTGGTCAACGCGGATGGCTATGCACTCGGGACCATCTGCGTGCTGGACCGTCATCCACGCCACCTGGATGAGCGTCAGAAGGAATCGCTGAAGTCGCTGGCGCGCGTGGTCATGAAACACATTGAGACCCGCCGCGCCGAGACCTTCGGCTGGCGTGTGAGTGAGCTGATCCAGCAGAGCGATGATTTTGTGGCCATGGTGGATGCCACAACGTTCACGGTGCTCTACGTCAATGACGGTCTGGCCGATCTTGTAGGGACAGCAAGCGATCGTCAGTCGCTCAAACAGCTGGCCATCAGCGGCATTTTCCCCTCGCTGACACCGCAGCGGCTGAGCGAATGGGCGGCTCTCACCCCGGATCAGGGATCCGTGGATCTTTTCTCGGAGACGCTCAGGGGGGCGGACCAGGAACGTGTGGTGAGCCTCAGGATCACCCCCTCCCGGGTCCGGGATCGGCCGGTGCTCCTGCTGGTGGCCGAGGACATGGAGGCACTTCTCAGCAGTCGCAAACGCGAGGAGCAGGCAGCCAGTGAGGTGCGGCGTCTGGCCCTGGTGGCCCGTAAGACTGATAACCCGGTCATCATTACCGACGCTGAGGATCATATCGAGTGGGTGAATCCGAGCTTTGAGTCACTGACCGGCTACCCGCTGGATGAGGTGCGTGGACTGCGGCCAGGGGATTTCCTGCAGGGTCCGGACACGGATGAGCAGGCCCGGCGACGGCTCGCCATTGCCATTGCCAACGGTGAACCGGTACGCCAGGAGATTCTCAATTACAGTCGCCAGGGCCATACCTACTGGCTCGATCTGGATATCCAGCCGGTGCATGATGATGGGGGGCGGCTGGTGAATTTCGTGGCCGTCCAGACCGACATCACAAGGCGCAAGGAGCTGGAACACCGGCTGCGCCAGGCCAAGGAGGACGCGGATCGCTCCAACCAGGCCAAATCCCAGTTTCTGGCCAACATCAGCCATGAACTGAGGACCCCCCTGAACGGTATTATCGGAATCAGCGAGCTGCTCCAGCGGGATCAGAAACGACCGGATGCCGAGGAGCAGCTGTCGACCCTCAAGGATTCGTCCAACGGCCTTCTGGAGATCATCAACGATCTGCTGGATCTGTCCAAGATCGAGGCCCGCAGCCTTGAGCTGGAACTCCGGCCTTTTGATCTGGACCGTATGCTGCGCAATCTGGACAACCTTTTCCGCCCGCAGGCGGAGGGTAAGGGCGTCACGCTCCATTTCGATATAGAGGAGCAGGTCCCCCGGCACCTGCACGGCGACGAGCAGCGCCTGCGCCAGGTTCTGATGAACCTGTTGGGCAACGCGCTCAAGTTCACCCAGCAGGGGACGGTAACCCTTGCCATCGACTCCCGTGCCTCCTTCGGTGATACCTGCAACCTGGCGTTCCGGATTACGGACTCCGGTCCCGGGATTGAACCGTCCGCACGCGACAGGATCTTTGAACCCTTTGGACAGGCGGATGCGTCCCTGGCAAGACGTTATGGTGGGACCGGGCTGGGTCTGACCATCTGCCAGCGTCTGGTGGAGCTGATGGGGGGCAGCATCCAGGTGGAGAGCGAGGAGGGCCAGGGCGCCACCTTCTCGTTCGTACTGCCGCTGCTGGCAGCGTCCGAAACAGAGGTGCACCGCCTGGAGGACGACCAGGATGACATGCGCGTGGAGTCCTTTGCCGGCGAACCGAGTGTGCTGCTGGTGGATGACAACCCGGTCAACCGCCATGTCGGGGAAGCCATGCTGGGGGAACTGGGCATGCGGGTAACCAGCCGCGAAGATGGCGCCGGGGCGCTGGAGGCGTTTTCAGGCGGGGTCTTTGACCTGGTTCTTCTGGATATCCAGATGCCGGATATGAACGGCTATGATGTGGCGATCCGGATGCGGGACCTGGATGCCAGCCATCAGCGCCACACCCCGCTGGTGGCGGTAACGGCGCACAGCGCGCCGGATCTCGACAGCCGGCAGGCCGGTTTCATGGATGGCTACCTGACCAAACCCCTGACGTTCCAGGGGCTGTACCGCATGTTGAGCCGGTGGCTGGCACAGGGTGAGCATCCGACCACGGGGGCCACGGTTGAGGAAGGTGCTGCCGGCGACAAACCGGCCTCGGGAACCACTCTGGCGCAGGAACCCATGGTGGACCGGGATCTGGTCCTGAGGAACCTGGGCGGCAACCCGCGACTCATGGGCACGCTCAAGGATCTGTTTGAGCAGCAGCATGAGCAGTACCTGGAGGCGATCGCCAGAGCCCACGCTGATGATGACGCGGCGGCCCTGGCCGAGGCGGCGCACGGGTTGAAGGGGGCGGTGGGGTACTTCACCGCCGGCCGGCTCTGGCAGGCTGTGTCGGATATGGAGACAACGGCCCGCGATGGCAGCCTGCCGGAAAAAGCCGCTCTCTCCGAACTCGATCAGGCCGTGCGTGAGATGGCGCGGGAGATCCGCAACCTCAGTCCGGATCAATCGTGAACTCAACCTCCACGCTGGCGCCGTTGTCCAGAAAACGGAGGCGGTCGGCCAGGCTCGCCACGACTCGGATGCCACGCCCGTAGGCGTGGGTTGCCACCTCATCCGCCGAATCCATTGACGAGAAGCTGGTGGTATCGAATCCTGAACCGCTGTCCATGACCATCAGCCTCAGGGCATTGCGGTTATGGTACTGGCTGCGGGTGGCCAGGATCTTGATGAAGCCTTCGTTCAGTGCGGCCAGGCGCTGCTGGCGCTCCTGCACATAGTGGTCAAACCCCTGCTCCGTCTTACTGCTGGACTCCATGCCGAGAAGGCCATGGTCCACCGCATTGTTGAGCAGTTCCGTCAAAACCACGAACGCTTTCTGGCGCAGACGCCTGTCCAGGCGCAGGTTTTCCAGGACCTGGTTGACGGTTGGCACGATCTCCGTTCGGCTGATATCGGAACCGCGGAGCTCAAGCCGGAAGTCCCAGCCCGCCATGCTGTTGTCATCGCCGCTGCTTTCCGGCGGCTGGTCGATGCCGTCTTCATTGCTGAAAGGCACCTCCATTGGGGTGTCAACGGCCAGCGCCAGCATGGACTGGTCATCGTCCGGCAGCCTGGTGCCCCGGAACCGGGAGATTGCGTCGGTAACCGACTCCACCAGGCTGTGGTTTGTGCTGCAACCGGTCAGAACGGCTTCCAGGCGGGTGCTGCCGAACATCTCGTTATCCGCGTTGCGCGCCTCCACCAGCCCGTCTGTACAGGCGAAGAAACGGTCGTCGACGTTAACGGTGCAGAGCTGGGCGGTGTCGTCAAAATCCTGATCATCCAGCACGCCCAGCGGAGGGTGGGCCGATGGAATACGGTGGCGGATGGCGCCTTCCGGGCACAGCACATAGGCCTGTGGGCAGGCCCCGTTCCAGGCGATCAGGGCGTGGCGCTGGGGGTTGATCAGCACCACGGTGGCCGCGAGGAAGTGATTCGGTGGCAGGCGTGCCCGCAGGCGCTGGTTGATCTGGCGCACGATGGAGGCCACGCCATAGCCGCGCCGGCTCATCTGGTAGAAGATCTCCATGGCCGGCATGAGGGTAATGGCGGCCGGTAGACCGTGGCCGGTGGCATCGGCCATGAGGGCATAGGTGTTGCCGGAATGCGAGTTGACGGTTGATATGACGTCGCCGCTGAACTGCTCCAGGGAACGTACGGATTGATGGATCCGGGTATCCGACGTGGTGTAGTTCTGTATGATCCGGTCAATCATCTGCTGCGCCAGGTCGTTCTCGGCGCGGCTGTGCCGATAATAGCTTGAGAGTTCGGTATTACGGCGCTCGAGTTCGCGCTGGAGGTTGGCGATGCGCTGGGAGCTGCGCACTTTCGCGGCCAGGATCGGGAAACTGATGGGCTTGGTCAGGTAGTAGTCCGCACCTGTGTTCAGGCCCGCCGCCTGATCCTGCTCCTCGTTGTTGGAGGAGATCATCATGACGGGCACCCAGCGCTGCTCCATCATCCCCTTGATATGGCGGCAGGCCTCCAACCCATCCATGACCGGCATCTTGACGTCCAGGATGACCAGATCCGGGGATTCCCTGGAAAAGGTTTCAACCGCTTCACGCCCGTTTTCGGCGACCAGCACCCGGTGACCTTCCTCATCAAGGTAGGACTGCAGGAGCTGACGGCTGAGAAGGTCGTCTTCCGCAACCAGAATGGTCAGTTCCGACGGCGCTTCCATGGATCAGTCGATGAAACGGAACATGCGCTGGAAATGCGCGATCTCCAGGATCTCCTGTACAACGCCGGTGGCGCCTCGGATCACGATTTCAATGCTGCGGTCCTGGGCTTTCTCGCGCAGCAGGAGCAGGGTTCCGAGAGCAGCACTGTCCAGGTAATCCAGC
The DNA here is from genome assembly GCF_913056445.1 of uncultured Halovibrio sp. Lineage (NCBI taxonomy): Bacteria > Pseudomonadati > Pseudomonadota > Gammaproteobacteria > Oceanospirillales > Halomonadaceae > Halovibrio > uncultured Halovibrio sp. The sequence goes on along the minus strand of NZ_CAJXMA010000049.1, from coordinate 6,880 downwards.
TTGCTGAGGTCGAGCACAATGAATTGCGCGCCGGGGGTGTCCAGCGCTTCCGTCTGTTTGGGCTTGAATTCGCTGTAGGCGTTGAAGTCAAACTGTCCGGAAAGGTTAAGGGTGACAGTGCCTTCCCCGTCGTCGTGCTTATCAATGCTGAACATGGGTCAGTGTCCTTCGTTGGGGTCAGAACAGGTCTACGCTGCCCTCGGACATGGAGTCCTGGGTCAGCGTGTTGTCTCGGATGCGCGTCTGCTCATCGCGTGCGCGCTCCACTTCATCCGCCAGCTCGCGCAGCCAGGTTTCCGGCTCCAGGTCCGTCTGCCCACGGATGCGGATGACCGAATCGTCCACCAGCGCCAGCCGGTCGTTCACGCGCTGCAGGATCTGGTCGACCATGTCCTGGAACTGCATCTTGCGCACACCGGTGTTCACATCCTCGTTGACCGTCTCGGCGATGCCGGCCAGCTCGTTGGCCGCCTCGTTGCGCGAGGCGTCGAGCGTGCGGATTTCCTCCATCAGTGACTCAACGGATTTCTTTGACTGCAGGGCAAAGTTCATGTCCTGAGAGGCCACCTCGTTGATGGACTGCTCGACGTGGGTTACCAGGTCCTGGACCGTGGAGACGTTGCGGCGGATGTCCTCACTGAACTGCTGGGAACGGCTGGACAGGTTCTGGACTTCCTGAGCCACCACCGCGAAGCCGCGGCCCGCCTCGCCGGCCCGAGCGGCCTCGATCGCGGCATTGATGGCCAGCAGGTTGGTCTGGCCGGCGATGCTGTCCATTTCGCCCAGGTTGCCGTCGATCTTCTGCACTTCGCCCGTGATCTGGCCCATGGTATCCACCAGCTCCACGGAGATCCGGCTGGTCTCGACGATGGTGTTGACGAAGTTCTCCAGCACGGCGGTGACATCCTGGACCATGCGTTCGAAGCTGACGTCGCCATCATCGTCGTTGCCGGTCACGGATTCACTTGCGGAGAGCATGCGCCGGATCACGTCATCCTGGGTTTCCAGGTGGGACTGCAGCTGGAAAAACAGGTTCATCATGTCCGGAACGGAATCGTCCAGAAGCCCCTTGAGCTGGCCGGTATCGGTGCGCACGCGGTCAAGGTTGTCCTGATAGGTGGAGAGGATGTCGTTAAGCCGCTCCCGGAAGCCGCTGAACTGGTCGTTCACGGCCGCGTGGGCCTGCTCCGCCTGGCTTTCACGCCCCTGATTCAGCGTCCAGATACCGAGTACACCCACGCCCGCCACACCCAGCACACTGAGACTGACCGCAGCCGTGGTGGGCACGCCCAGAAAGAGCCAGTGCAGCCAGGGAACGACGATGGCAAGACCCACGGACATCAGGATCGGAGGGGAGGTAATGTTGGCTCGACTACTACGCATCTCGGGCATTACGCCACCGTTCCGTGCATTGGATCAGTCTGGATGTCATTATTGACAGGCTTTTTCACAGTTGTCTGAGACAAGCTTATGCGGTCCTGCCGCTGGGTCAAACGGGAATCCCGCGAATGACGCCTGCCGGGGACTGCGCGTATTGTTCAATCTACGTTCAGGATCAGTCTGGATGCCGCAGCACGACAGTGCCACCCGTCCCGGTTGGGACCGCGACGCGGTTGTTGCCTCGCTTCCCCCCTTCAGTTTCTCGCAGACCCCGGAGCCGGATACCACGGTTGCCGCCTACCAGGCATTCTACCGTCTCGAACCGGGTTCGGAATTCCCTTCGGTGCGCCACCATCTGGGTTGGATACGGGCAGCGGGGTATCGTATCGCCACGCATTATTACGAGCAGCCCGGTGCCCATGGGACCGTATTTATTTTCCACGGCTACTTTGACCATGCTGGCCTCTATACCCGCATGATCCGTTACTGTCTCGGTCTGGGGCTGAATGTGCTGATCTATGACCTGCCGGGGCATGGTCTGTCGAGCGGGCGGCCGACCGCCATCGGGAGTTTCCGTGAGTACCAGCGGGTTCTTCTAACGGTTCTGGGCCTTTCCCGGGATCGTGTGCCCGGGCCCTGGATTGGCGTCGGGCAGAGCACCGGTGGCGCCGTTCTGATTGACTACCTTCTTTCCTGTCGTGAGGCACCGGACGCCATTGCGTTCAGCGGTGTGGTGCTGCTGGCGCCACTGGTGCGGCCGGCGGGCTTCAGCAGTGGCAAATGGCTGCACATGCTGATGAATCCATTCCGGGAGACCTGGAAGCGGGTGTTTACCGCCAACAGTAATGACAATGAGTTCGTGCGCTTTCTCAAGGAGCATGATCCGCTGCAGTCCCGGTTCATGGCCATGAACTGGGTGACCGCCCTGAAACGCTGGATCCCGCGTATCGAGGCGGCACTGCCGGTGGACTATGATCTCGCTGTGGTCCAGGGCGAGCAGGACATGACGGTGGACTGGCGGCACAACCTGCGCGTGCTGCGGCGTAAGTTTCGGCGCCTGCGGCTTTACCAGATCCCGGAGGGCAGGCATCATCTGGTGAACGAAGCGGATCCCATCCTGGGCCAGGTTCAGGACGCGGTTGGCGCTGAGATTGAGCGGGTGCTGGCGGAAGCCGTCATGCCCGGTGTCCATAGAAAGGGGAATGAGGAATGAAAAAAACGCTGATGGCTGTTGCGCTGAGCACGACCATGGTCAGTGGCTGTGCCACCCAGGACGCCTATACCGGTGAACAGCAGACCTCGAAGACCGTTATCGGCAGCGTGATCGGTGCTGTTGCAGGTGCGGCCACTGGTGCCGCGACGTCGAGCAAGGGTGACCGTGAGAAGGGCATCATGATCGGCGCCGCCTCGGGCGGACTGCTCGGTGCCGGTATCGGCCAGTACATGGACCGCCAGGAAGCACAGCTGCGCCAGCGGCTCGAAGGTACCGGCGTCCGGGTCAAGCGTGATGGCAACAAGATTGAGCTGATCATGCCCGGCAATATCACCTTTGACGTGGATCAGTCGAACATCCGTTCGTCTTTCTACAATGTGCTGGACTCCGTGGTGCTGGTGGTGAAGGAGTTCGACCAGACCGCCATCGCAGTGGGCGGGCATACCGACAGTACCGGCAGTTTTGAGTACAACCAGCAGCTCAGTGAGAGGCGCGCCCAGTCCGTGGCCCAGTACCTGCTCAACAAGGGCGTGGCGCAGGGGCGTGTTCATACCACCGGCTATGGCCCGCGCTTCCCCATCGCCAGCAATGATACTGAGCAGGGACGGCAGCAGAACCGCCGTGTCGAGATCGACCTGATGCCCATGGAGTGAGGCCTCAGCCCGCCCCGCCGGGATAGACGGTGCTGACGGTCAGTACCGTCATGATCCCGCATAGAATATTCAGGGGCAGGCCGGCGCGCATGAAATCGATGAACCGGAACCCGCCAGGGCCGAAGACCATCAGATTGGTCTGGTAGCCCAGAGGCGTAGTGAAGCTGGCGGAGGCTGCCATCATCAGGGTGAGCACAAAGGGCTCCGCCGGCATGCCGGTGCTCTGGGTGATCGCCAGCACAATCGGAAGCGTCAGCAGTGCCGCCGCGTTGTTGGTGATCATCTCGGTCATGACGTTGACCAGCGCATAGGTGGCCACCAGCATCAGCAGGTAGTCCCCCGCTGTCAGGCTGAGCACACCGTGAGCCAGCCAGGCGGCTGCCCCCGTCTTGTCCATGGCATTACCGAGCGCGAATGAGCACGCGATGGTCAGCAACACATGGCCATCCAGGCTGCGCCGGGCCAGGTTCAGGTTCAGGCACTTGGTGGCCATCATCGCCAGTGCGCCGACCATGGCGGCGTGCAGCATCGACAGGGTGTTGGTGGCGGCCAGCAGCACCACCGCCAGCAGAATGGTCCAGGCCCGCCAGGACTTGCGGTGGTCCGGGCTTTCCTCTTCCGTGTCGTTGACCAGCAGGAAGTCCCGCGAGTAGCGCTGTCGGGTCACGAACACGGGCCGCGCCTCCAGCAGCAGCGTGTCCGCCGATTCCAGGCGGATATTGCCGAGGTTGCCTTCAATACGCTTGCCGTTGCGGGCAATGGCCAGTACCACTGCGCCGTATTTCTCCCGGAAGCGGCTCTCGCGGATGGTACTGCCCACCGCCAGGCACTCGGGGGATACCACGGCCTCGACAATGCGCCGCTCTGGTGCCTCCTTGGCAAGCAGGGGCTGTTCCTCGGTGGAGGGCACCAGCCCCCGGATCTGGCGCAGTTCAATGATCGACTGGACGTCACCGGCGAACACCAGGCGGTCGCCGCTGCGCAGCCGTTCTTCGGACGGCACGGCGGTGACCACACCGCCTTCGCGCTCGATTTCCACCAGGTACAGGCCCTGAAGGTGGCGCAGCCCGGCTTCTTCCACAGTCTGGCCGACCAGCGGACCGTCATTGGCCACGGCCATCTCCACCGTGTATTCACGGAAATCGCCGAACATCTGCCTGCCATTATTCCGGCGGCCACGGAGCACGAATGGCAGCCAGAGCACGATGAAGATAAGGCCGGCCAGCACCACCGGCACACTGATCCGGGTGATATCGAAGAGGTGGAACCCTTCGGTATCCGCCAGATCCATATAGAGGCCATTGACGATGAGGTTGGTGCTGGTGCCGATCAGCGTCAGTGTGCCGCCCAGGATGGCGGCGTAGCTCAGGGTCATGAGCAGCGGCGCCACGGGAATGCCGTGGTGGCGGGCCCAGCGAGCAATGGCCGGGATGAAGGTGGCAACCACCGGGGTATTGTTCAGGAAGCCACTGAGGCCGGCGACCGGGGCGATGACCCTGGCCTGTGCGTACCGTATTGTTTGCGGGTGCCCGAGCAGGTGCTTGATGATCCAGTCCAGCCCACCGGTGTTATGGATGCCGGCCGCGATCACGTACATGAAGGCAACGGTGATCAGGCCGCTGTTGCTGAAGCCGGCCAGTGCCTCCTGGTGGGTCAGAATGCCGGAGACGGTCAGGAAGATCAGGGCCGTGAGCATGACCAGGTCGGTCCCAAGGCGTGTGGTCATCAAAGTGATGAGCACACCGGCCACGGTCATAAGGCTTATCCAGCCGTTCCAGTCCATTACGCCTCTCGGGTCATCTGTGAAATACCGGTAGAGGCTACCACTGGCCCATATTACCAGAAAGCCTTATTGTTCATTTTGATATTCGTTTACGGAATTAATAAAAAGGGGAGGAGAAGGCGGACACCCGGCTGGGCGGGTGTCCCGGGGGTAGGTTCAGGAACGACGGTTCAGGAAGTCCTCAACCTTGCTCCTGAGCTCACTGAGGCGTGACTCGCCACTGGCGCGAAGTTCCTCGAGTCGTGTGCGGGCCGTATCAATATCCTCCTTGAGGTCCGCAATACGCTTGGCGGTCTTTTCCTTGAGTTCTTCCGTGGCCTGATGGTTCTCCGCCTTGGCCTTGTACTCATTGAACTGCGCCCGAAGAGTCTCGAGCCGGCTTTCCCAGCTCTCAACCTGCGTTTCCAGTTTCTGGATCAGCGTATCCTTCAGTGACATGTCACACCTCCCAGAGTGTGTCAGAACAGTACCCGTGCCTTGATGGTGCCCTTCACTTCACGGAGTTTCTTCAGGGCCACATCGCTGTACGCCTTGTCGACGTCCACCACGACATAACCAATCTGATCATTGGTGCGCAGGTACTGTCCACACACATTGACGTCATTTTCGGAGAAGATCTGGTTGATCTCGGACATGACGCCCGGGATGTTCTCGTGGATGTGCAGCAGCCGGTGCTGGTTCGGGTGCTCCGGCAGGGCCACTTCCGGGAAGTTCACCGAGCCCACGGAGGTACCGTTGTCGCTGTAGGTGGACAGCTTCTCGGCCACTTCGGAGCCGATGTTCTCCTGCGCCTCCACGGTGGAGCCACCCACGTGGGGGGTCAGTATGACGTTGTCGAACTCACGCAGCGGGGAGACGAACTCCTCGTTGTTGGACTTCGGTTCGGTCGGGAAAACATCCACGGCCGCGCCAAGCAGCTTACCGGAGCGCAGGGCGTCGGCGAGGGCATCAATGTCCAGCACGGTACCGCGCGAGGCATTGATCAGGATGGAGCCCTGCTTCATCTGGGCCAGCTCCTCGGCGCCGAACATGTTGCGTGTGGATTCGGTCTCCGGGACGTGCAGGGTCACCACGTCGGATATCGCCAGCAGCTCCTTCATGGAGCTCACCTGGGTGGCGTTGCCCAGTGACAGCTTGGCGATGACGTCGTAGAAGTAGACATGCATGCCCAGGGATTCGGCCAGCACGCTCAGCTGTGAGCCGATGTTGCCGTAACCGATGATGCCCAGGTTCTTGCCCCGGGTTTCGTAGCTGTTGCTGGCGGACTTGGTCCAGACACCGCGGTGGGCGGCGGCGTTTTTCTCGGGAGTGCCGCGCAGCAGCAGGATGGTCTGTGCGATCACCAGCTCCGCCACGCTGCGCGTGTTGGAATGCGGCGCGTTGAAAACGGCAATACCGCGCTTCTTGGCGGCTTCCAGATCGACCTGGTTGGTGCCGATGCAGAAGCAGCCCACGGCCACCAGCTTGTTGGCGTGCTGGAACACCTTCTCAGTGAGCTGGGTGCGGGAGCGGATGCCGATGAAATGGGCATCCTTGATCTTCTCCAGCAGCTCGTCCTCCGGCAGGGAGTGGCTGATGTGTTCGATGTTGGTGTAGCCGGCTGCGTTCAGTGCATCCACGGCCGACTGGTGAACGCCCTCAAGAAGCAGAAAGCGAATCTTACTCTTGTCGAGTGATGTCTTAGCCATGACAGAAAATTCCCGTCTGAGTCAGAGTTTTCGAAAAAATAAAGTGAAATCAGAAAGTTGCGGTCTTCGCCGCATTGCTGGAGAAGCTATGGTAGCATAGCTTACGATCTTTTCCCGACTTTTGGTCGGATTTTGAACAGCTCCTGGAGGAATCCTGACGCTA
>NZ_CAJXMA010000048.1:0-22332 GCF_913056445.1 uncultured Halovibrio sp. | reverse complement strand
CCCGGAACAACTCATCTGCGCCCGAAAGCGCCGCCGCTGTGGGCCGTTGCCCCGAAAGAGATGCGTATTCTACACCCTGCGCCGTGAGCGTCAACACGTTTTTTGAATAACCCGTAACATCGACACCAACAGCCGCTGCTACAGGCGCGCAATCACCCCTGGCTCGCGCTCTTCCTGCGCCGCAGTCGACGCCAAAGCCAGAACGCCGGGCCCGACAGGGTATACCCCAGGAACGCGAGGAACAGGATGACAGGCGGCTCAATGGCGACTACCGCGAAGGCCAGCACCACCAGCAGTATGGCCGCAAAAGGCACCCGCCCCTTGAGATCCAGATCCTTGCCGGAGTAGTACAGCACATTGCTCACCATGAGCGTGCCTGCGCCCGCGACAAGAACGACCGCCAGCACCTCCAGCCACCATGACTGCTCCAGCCCATGAAGGCACCAGACCATGCCCGCGACCACTGCCGCCGCCGAGGGGCTCGGGAGCCCCACGAAATAGCGCTTGTCCACGGACCCGATCTGGGTGTTGAAGCGGGCCAGCCTGAGCGCCGACCCCGCCACATAGATGAAGGTCACAACCCAGCCCAGTTTGTCCAGGTCGTTAAGCACCCAGAAGAAGGCGACCAGCCCGGGAGCCACGCCAAAGGCGACCATATCCGCCAGGCTGTCGTACTCCTCCCCGAAACGGCTCTGGGTATTGGTCAGCCGCGCGACGCGACCGTCCAGGCCATCCAGGACCATGGAGACAAAAATGGCGACGGAGGCCATCGCGAAGTCACTGTTAGAGGCCGCCACAATGGCATAGAACCCCGAGAACAGCGACGCCGTGGTGAACAGGTTGGGAAGAAGGTAGATCCCGCGCTTACGCACACGGGACCCGCCCACAACCTCTTCCTCCACCACTTCGGCGCCCTCAACCTCCTCCTCTCCGGCCTCGGCCGGGGGCGACACGTCCTGCTCAGGTTCCGCCATCAGGCCACTTCTCCCTTCAATACTGCCGGGCACTGCAACACAATCTCACTCGTTGCCGACCAGGCGGCTTTTCTGCAGCCACGGCATCATGCCACGCAGCCGATCACCCACTTCGGTGATCTGGTGCTGCTCGGCAATACGGCGCTTGGCCTTGAGCGTGGGCTGACCTGCCTGGTTCTCAAGAATGAATTCACGCGCAAATTCACCGCTCTGGATCTCGTCCAGGCACTTGCGCATTTCTTTCTTGGTGTCCTCATTGATGATGCGCGGGCCACGGGTCACATCGCCATACTCAGCGGTATTGGAGATGGAGTAGCGCATGTCCGCAATGCCGCCCTGATAGAGCAGATCCACAATGAGCTTGAGCTCGTGCAGGCACTCGAAGTACGCCATTTCCGGCGCATAGCCCGCTTCCACCAGGGTCTCGAAGCCAGCCTGGATCAACGCGCTGGTACCGCCACACAGTACCATCTGCTCACCGAAGAGGTCGGTTTCAGTCTCTTCCTGGAAGCTGGTCTCGATGATGCCGGCACGACCTCCGCCGTTGGCCGAGGCATAGGAAAGCGCAGTGTCCTTGGCCTTACCAGTGGCGTCCTGTTTAACCGCGATCAGCGAGGGGACGCCACTGCCTTCAACATACTGGCTGCGGACGGTATGGCCGGGGCCCTTGGGCGCGATCATGATGACGTCCAGATCCGCACGCGGCTCGATCTGGTTGTAATGGATGTTGAAGCCATGAGCGAATGCCAGCGCGGCGCCCTTGCCGATGTTCGGCTCAATCTGCTGCTCGTACAGGGCCTTCTGGTGCTCGTCCGGAGTCAGGACCATGACCACGTCCGCGCCGTTCACGGCATCCTCGATGGTCTGCACTTTCAGGCCGGCTTCTTCCGCCTTCTTCCAGGAAGAGGAGCCCTGACGCAGACCAACAACCACGTTGCTGACGCCGGATTCCTTCAGGTTGTTGGCGTGGGCGTGCCCCTGGGAGCCGTAGCCGATGATGGCCACTTTCATGCCCTTGATGATGGAAAGATCACAGTCTTTATCGTAGTAGACCTGCATTACGTTCCCCTGTTCAGAGTGTCTTTAAATGGAGTTGGCGATTCAGAGCGACAGCACTTTCTCACCGCGGGCGATACCGGAGACGCCGGAGCGCACCACTTCCAGAACGCCCATGGTGCCAACCGCCTGGATGAAGGCATCGAGTTTCTCGCCATCACCGGTCAGCTGCACCGTGTAGACGGTGCTGGTCACGTCCACGATCTGACCTCGGAAGATGTCGACCGTACGCTTGATCTCGGCCCGCTGGGCCCCTGTGGCGCGCAGCTTGATCAGCATCAGCTCGCGCTCCACATGGCTGCCCTCGGTGAGATCGACCAGCTTGACCACCTCGATCAGCTTGTTGAGCTGCTTGGTGATCTGCTCAATGACCTTGTCCGAGCCCTCGGTGGTCAGCGTCAGCCGTGACAGCGTCGGGTCTTCCGTCGGCGCCACCGCCAGACTTTCGATGTTGTAGTTACGCTGGGAGAACAGCCCGACCACACGCGAGAGGGCGCCGGGCTCGTTCTCCATCAGGATCGATATGATTCGCCGCATAATATCAGACCCTCTCCGTCTTGCTGAGCCACATGTCCTTCATCGAGCCGCCGGCCACCTGCATCGGGTAAACGTGCTCGTAGGGGTCCACGTAGATATCGACGAAGACGAGCTGATCCTTCATGGCGAAGGCTTTCTCGAGCACGGGCTCAAGATCCTCGCGCCGGGTTACCGTGAACGCGACATGGCCATAGGCCTCGAACAGCTTCTCAAAGTTGGGCAGCGACTCCATGTACGAGTGCGCGTAACGCGACTCGTAGTTCATGTCCTGCCACTGCTTGACCATGCCCAGGGCCTGGTTGTTCAGATTGATGATCTTCACCGGCAGGTGGTACTGCTTGCAGGTGGACAGCTCCTGGATGTTCATCTGGATGCTGCCCTCACCGGTCACGCACACCACCTCCTGTTCGGGCATGTGCAGCTTGATGCCCATGGCCGCCGGGAACCCGAAGCCCATGGTCCCCAGCCCGCCGGAGTTGATCCAGCGGTTGGGTTTGTCGAACGGATAGAACTGGGCAGCGAACATCTGGTGCTGACCAACATCCGAGGTGACGTAGGCATCCCCTTTGGTAACGCGATAGAGGGCCTGGATCGCCTCCTGGGGCATGATGTTGTCGCCGTTCTGCTCGTAATGGTAGCGCGAACGGTACTGGCCCCATTCCCGGATCTGCTTCCACCACGCCCCAAGCGCCTCCTGGTCGGGCTGCTCCTCGCTTTCACGCACCAGCGAGAGCATCTCCTCAAGTACCGAGTCGACCGGGCCCACAATGGGAACGTCCGCCTGGACCGTCTTGGAGATGGAGGCCGGATCAATGTCCACATGAACGATGCGGGCACCGGGACAGAACTTGTCCGTGGCATTGGTCACCCGGTCATCAAACCGGGCCCCGATCGCCAGCACCAGGTCGGAATGATGCATGGCCATATTGGATTCGTAGCTGCCATGCATGCCCAGCCACCCCAGCGACTGCTCATCGGTAGCCGGAAAGCCACCCAGCCCCATGATGGTATTGGTTACCGGGAACCCGAGCTCATGGGCCAGGTCCGTCAGCTGCTGTGAGGCCTTGCCCAGGACCACGCCACCACCGGCATAGATGACCGGACGGCGGGCATTCATCATCATGTCCACGGCTCGACGGATCTGACCGGCATGGCCACGCACTGCGGGGTTGTAGGAGCGCATGCTCACCTTTTCCGGGTACTCGTACTCAAAGCGCCCGTTCGGTGCGGTCATGTCCTTGGGAATATCAATCACCACCGGCCCCGGCCGACCACTCTTGGCGAGATAGAACGCCTTTTTGACGAGCTGGGGAATCTCGGAGGGATGCCGGACCGTCATGTTGTGCTTCACGATCGGCCGGGAGACGCCGATCATGTCGGTCTCCTGGAAGGCATCCTCACCAATGAGATGGGAAGCAACCTGGCCACAGAGCACGACCATGGGAATGGAATCCATGGAGGCGGTTGCGATACCGGTAATGGTGTTGGTGGCGCCCGGACCGGAGGTCACGAGAACCACGCCGGGTTCACCGGTGGCGCGCGCATAGCCATCCGCCATATGCGTGGCGGCCTGCTCATGGCGCACAAGGATGTGTTTGACATCGTCCTGACGGAACAGCGCATCGTAGATGTGCAGCGCAGCCCCGCCCGGGTATCCGTATATGTATTCAACACCCTGGTCCTTGAGGGACCGGATGAGCATTTCGGCACCAGACAGTAATTCCACGTTGGATCACCCTCTTACACAGCAATCAATGTTCAATGTCTCTTCCACTGCCTGTGCCCTGGGGAAACGCTTCTTGTGAAAGCCGAATCGGGCTCTGTTCCACACCGCCCCGCGAGGAGGTTGGCTCCGGGGCAACTGCACCCTGAGGGTAAAGGTGTACAGCGGGTTGAGTGGTGTGGATGCCGAGGAATTACACTACCGGGATTGCCGCCATGCAATTCAACCGCCTACAGGCACCGTCAATTCTGACAGGGTGTGCCGGAGTGTCAACCGTAAGACCCTGCGTGACGGCACATTTTGCGATCAGCCTGTAATGGGCTAGATTCGGGAGTAAGATTGATCCACACCACGGAGCTCCGCCATGCGCATTTTCCGCCCGCTTTTCCTGCTTGCCGCCCTCTGCATTGCCCTGCCGGCGAGCGCTGAAATCTACCGCTGGACCAACGAGGCCGGCGAGACCAGCTTCGGCTCCAACCCACCTGCCGGGGTCGACGCTGAACCGGTTTCCACGGGCAGCACCAACACCATTGATACCGGCTCAAGGCAGGCCGACGCGGAAGGCGGGAACGCCGGTACGGACAGCGAGCAGTCGCAGGAAGCGGCAGCTGATGGCGAAACGCAGGACGGGAAAGAGCAGCAGGAAAGAGAGGCGATCCGCGAGCAGAACTGTGAAGCGGCCCGCCAGGCACTGAAGACCCTGGAGCAGAACGCCCGGGTCCAGGTTATGGAGGATGGGGAGCGCCGCTACCTTTCCCCGGAGGAAAAGGAAGCGGAACGCGAACGTTACGAAAAAATCCGTGACGAGAACTGCGACTGAGGCCTCAAGCCTCAGTCCGCAGTAAAGCGGAAGGCATCGCCTTCCACATTCGCCTGGATGGTGGTGCCCGGCTGGAATTCGCCCTCCAGCAGCTGCTGGGAAAGCGGATTCTCGATGTAGCGCTGGATGGCCCGCTTGAGCGGCCGTGCGCCATAGACCGGGTCATAACCCACACCGGCGATCTTCTTCATCGCCTCCTCGGAGAGGCTCAGACTCAGCTCCTGCTCAGCCAGACGCGCATTGAGCTGGTCGATCTGGATCTGGGCAATGCCCTCGATCTGCTCCTCGTCGAGCGGATGGAAGACCACCACATCGTCGACCCGGTTAATGAACTCGGGCCGGAAGTGGCTGCTCACCACATCCATCACTGAGCTCTTCATCTGCTCGTACTGGCCTTCGCCGGCCATGGTCTGGATGATGTCCGAGCCCAGGTTCGAGGTCATCACGATCACGGTGTTGCGGAAATCCACCGTACGCCCCTGGCCATCGGTCAGGCGGCCATCATCCAGGACCTGGAGCAGGATGTTGAAGACATCGCCATGCGCCTTTTCAACCTCATCCAGCAGCAGCACTGAGTAGGGCCGGCGCCGTACCGCCTCGGTCAGATAGCCGCCCTGTTCATAGCCGACGTAACCCGGCGGTGCACCAATGAGCCGTGCCACGGAATGCTTCTCCATGAATTCCGACATATCGATGCGCACCATGGCTTCCTCGGTATCGAACAGGAAGTTCGCCAGTGCCTTGCAGAGCTCGGTCTTACCCACCCCGGTGGGACCAAGGAACAGGAAGGAGCCATTGGGGCGGTGCGGATCCGACAGACCGGCACGCGAACGGCGCACCGCGTTGGCCACGGCACTGATGGCCTCATCCTGCCCGATCACCCGCTCATGCAGGCTCTGCTCCATACGCAGGAGCTTGTCCTTCTCGCCCTCGAGCATCTTGGAAACCGGGATGCCAGTCCACTTGCCGACAACCTCGGCGATCTCCTCGTCCGTCACCCGGTTGCGCAGCAGCGACATCTCCATCATCTCCGCCTGGCTCGCCCGGTCAAGCTGGCGCTCCAGCTCCGGGATCTGGCCATACTGGATCTCGGACATGCGCTGGAGATCCCCGGTACGGCGGGCGTTGTCCAGCTCGATGCGCGCCTCTTCCAGTTGCTCCTTCACCCTCTGGGCGCCATGGAGAGAGGCCTTCTCGGTGTTCCAGACCTCCTCCAGATCCGCGTACTCCTTCTCGAGATCCGCGATCTGTTCCGAAAGCTCATCCAGGCGTTTCTTCGAGGCCTCATCCTTCTCCTTCTTGAGCGCTTCGCGCTCGATCTTGAGCTGGATCAGGCGCCGCTCGAGCCGGTCCAGGGATTCCGGCTTGGAATCCATCTCGATCCGGATCTGACTGGCCGCCTCGTCCACCAGGTCGATGGCCTTGTCCGGCAGCTTGCGGTCCGTGATATAGCGATTGGAAAGCTTGGCCGCGGCAATGATGGCGCCGTCGGTCACCTCCACGCCGTGATGGACTTCATAGCGCTCCTTGAGCCCACGCAGGATGGCGATGGTGTCCTCCTCGGTGGGCTCGTTAACCATCACCTTCTGGAAACGGCGCTCCAGGGCGGCATCCTTCTCGATGTTCTCACGGTATTCGTCCAGGGTGGTCGCCCCCACGCAGTGGAGCTCGCCCCTGGCCAGCGCCGGCTTGAGCATATTGCCCGCATCCATGGAACCTTCGGTCTTGCCCGCACCAACCATGGTGTGGAGCTCGTCAATGAACAGGATCACCTGCCCTTCTTCCTTGCCGAGCTCGTTCAGCACCGCCTTGAGGCGTTCCTCAAAGTCGCCGCGATACTTGGCACCTGCAAGCAGTGCGCCCAGATCCAGGGCCAGAACCCGTTTGTCCCTGAGCCCATCGGGCACCTCGCCGTCCACGATCCGCTGGGCCAGCCCTTCGATGATGGCAGTCTTGCCCACACCGGGCTCGCCGATCAGAACCGGGTTGTTTTTCTGGCGGCGCTGCAGTACCTGGATCGTCCGCCGGATCTCATCATCCCGGCCGATCACCGGATCCAGCTTACCGTCCCGGGCCCGGGCGGTGAGATCCGAGGTATACTTGTCCAGAGCCTCACGATTTTCCTCTGCTGAGGGGTCGTCCACGGTCTCACCTCCACGCATGCTGTCGATGGCCTGGGCCATCGAGTCCTTGGTAACGCCGAATTCCCGGAAGACCTTGCCCAGGGGGCCCTTGTCCTCGGTTGCGGCGAGCAGGAAAAGCTCACTTGAGATATAGCCATCACCACGCTGCTGGGCGAGCTTGTCCGTCATGTTGAGCAGACGGCCCAGCTCCTGGCCCATCTGGACATCGCCCTGGTTGTCCTTGACACGCGCCAGGCCATCGATGCCCTCGGCCACGGACTGGCGGAAGCGGTTGGGGTCCACACTCAGCTGCTGCAGCAGCCCGCGGGTGCCGCCGTCCTTCTGGTCAAGCAGCGCCTGCATCAGGTGCAGGGGCTCAATGGTGTTGTTGTCGTTCCCGACCGCCAGTGACTGGGCATCCGCCAGTGCGTTCTGGAGCCGGCTCGTCATCTTGTCGATTCGCATCGATTCATTCTCCCACTGTTCCAGGAACCGTGTGGTGCCTTCACCAACGGTTGCTCATTTTGGCTTTGTGGGGAGATATTGGGGCTTTTGCTGGCTCTTCAAGCGTTGTCAAGCCAGATCAGGGATGCCATGCGGCCTGTGGTGCCGTCACGACGGTAGGAAAAGAAATCCGCCTCATCCCAGTAGGTACAGGCGCAGCCTCCAAAAACGCGCTTGACTCCGGCAGTCTCAAGCCGCTGCCTGGCAAGGCCGTAGAGGTCCGCATACCAGGTTTCACCCAGCGGGGAAGCCGGGTGGAAATGGAGACCGGCTTCCGGGTCCTCCGCGATGAAGGTGGCACGGACCTCATCGCCCACCTCAAAGGCGGAGGGCCCGATGGCGGGCCCCAGGTACGCCAGAACCCGCGACGGTTCCGGGAAAACACCCAGGGCTGCCTCCAGTACACCATCCGCCAGTCCCCGCCAGCCGGCATGGGCCACGGCAACACGGGATCCTCGATCATCGCAGAACAGCACCGGGAGGCAGTCCGCTGTCATGACCACACAGGCCTGACCCGGCTGGTCCGTCCAGGCCGCATCCGCCACCGGCGTCTGTTCCATGGCGGGGACACGCACCACCCGGTTGCCATGAACCTGTTCAAGCCAGTGAACAGCCCCTGGAGCCAGCCCGCTGACTCGGGTCAGCTTTGCCCGGTTGGCGTGCACGGCCCCCGCGTCGTCGTTCACATGAAAACCGAGATTGAAGCTGCGCCAGGGACCACTACTGAAACCACCGCGGCGCGTGGTGACCAGGGATCGAATCCCGGCAGGTGCGGGCCAGTCCGGAACGAAGACGCTTTCGTCAGACTCCGTGATCATGAAGCGGACCGCCTTTCCTCAAAAGCAGACAGGGCATCCAGAAGCTGACGGAAATCCGCGGGCAGCGGCGCCTCCCACTCGCAGAACTCGTCGGTGGCCGGATGCGCCAGCTCAAGGCGGGCCGCATGCAGGGCCTGGCGGCGGAACCCGTCCAGCGCGGACCGAAGCTCCTCATCCGTCCCTCTGGGATAGCGCATACGGCTTCCATAGACCGGGTCACCGAGCAGCGGATGACGGATGTGTGCCATGTGGACCCGGATCTGATGGGTCCGCCCGCTCTCCAGCTGGCAGCGGATGTGGCTGAACCCGGCCATGCGCCTGACCAGCCGGTAATGTGTGACCGCCGGGCGGCCATCGGGCACCACGGCCATTTTCTTGCGCTGCTGGGGATGGCGACCGATGGGCTGCTCAATCCGGCCACCGCCGGTCAGTTCCCCGAGACAGACGGCCTGGTATTCGCGCCCCATACGCCGTTCCTGCAGCTGCGCCACCAGGGATGTATGCGCCTCCAGGCTACGGGCCACCACCATGATGCCGCTGGTGTCCTTGTCCAGCCGGTGCACGATCCCCGCCCGGGGAATACGCTCCAGCTCCGGGGCATGATGGAGAAGCGCGTTGACCAGGGTCCCCGCCTCGTGGCCGGCAGCGGGGTGAACCACCAGACCCGCCGGCTTGTTCAGCACGATCAGATGCTCATCCTCATGGATGATGTCCAGATCGATGGCCTCCGCTTCCCAGGTGACCTCAGCCTCCGCTTGTGCTGCTACGTCCACCCGGTCGTCCACCAGTACCCGATCCCGCGGCCGGCGTTTCTCGCCGTTGACCGTGAGCTCGCCGGAGCGCACCCACCCCTGGATGCGCGAGCGTGAATGCTCCGGCATCAGCCGTGCCACGGCCTGGTCCAACCGCTGGTCGCTGAGTTCCGGCGGTACACTGAAGCTTGCCTCGATGCGTTCTGTGCCGCTTGTCATGGATTGTGCTGTCCTGCCCTCTGCTGGTTCCGAATCATGATCCCGGCCGTTACAATGGCCGTCAACTCACACCCTTTTACATCACAGTATACAGGTAATCGCATGACGCGCCGGTCGCTGCCCCATTCCGAAGGTTCCATCCAGCGCACTGCGGGCCGGATTCTCGCTCCCGTGCTCACCGCCCTGCTTCTGGCCGGCTGTGCCAGCACCGGGGAGGAAACACTGCCCGAGGAGGAGTACTACGAACAGGCCCGCAGTTCCATGAACGCCGGCAACTTCGAGTCCGCCCAACAGAACCTGGAGGCACTGGAGACCTACTACCCCTTCGGACGGTATGCGGAACAGGCCCAGCTGGACCTGATCTATGCCCGCTACCAGAACCTCGACCTCCAGGGTGCGCGCAGCGCGGCAGACCGTTTCCTGCGGCTGAACCCCCAGAGCGAGAACGCGGACTACGCGCTCTACATGCGCGGCATAGCTTCCTATTACATGGACCTGGGGCTGGCCGCACGCTACTTCCCCATTGAAGTAGACGCCCGCGATCCCGGACAGCAGCTCCAGGCCTTCGAGGATTTCTCACAGCTGGTCAGCCGCTATCCGGAAAGCCAGTACACCGCCGACGCCCGCCAGCGCATGATCGCCATCCGTAACCGGATGGCCGGGCAGGAGCTGGCGGCAGCGCAGTACTACATCAAGCGGCAAGCCTATATCGCGGCACTGAACCGCGCACGAACCGTGGTTGAGGAATACAACCGAACGCCGGCGGTGGAAGAGGCGCTGGTCATCATGGCCGAGATGTACGCCCGCCTGGGCCTGAATCAGGAACGCAAGGACACCGCACGCGTGCTCGCCCAGAACTTCCCGGACAACCCGGCGCTGAACGATGACGGACGCTTCACCCGCCAGACTTTCGGTATCCGGGACCGCTCCCTGACCAGCGTACTGACCTTCGGGCTCATGGGCGGCCCGGAAGACGAGGAGTGACGGGCTTCAGTCGCCCGCCTGCCACCGATTGGTGATCGGATAGCGCCGATCCCGCCCGAAAGCACGCCGCGTGATGCGGGTGCCAATGGGGGCCTGGCGGCGCTTGTACTCGTTGATATCCACCAGCCGGACCGCCCGCAGCACATCCTCCCGGTCATACCCCTCGGCGATGATGCCCTCCGCGCTGACATCCTGCTCCACATAGCGCTCAAGGATCCGATCCAGCACCTCGTAGGGCGGCAGGCTGTCCTCATCCTTCTGATCCGGTGCCAGCTCTGCCGACGGCGGACGCTCGATGATCCGCTGCGGAATCGCCTCCTCTGCCCGGTTACGCCAGCGTGAAAGCCTGTAGACCAGTGTCTTGGACACGTCCTTGAGCACACTGAAGCCACCGGCCATGTCGCCGTAGAGGGTGGAGTAGCCCACGGCAAGCTCGCTCTTGTTGCCGGTGGTCAGAACAATGCTGCCGAACTTGTTGGAAAGGCTCATCAGCAGGGTGCCACGGATCCGGGCCTGCAGATTCTCCTCGGTGGTATCCACGGCGCGGTCGCCAAAAGGTTCGGCCAGTGCCCCCATGAAAGCATCGTAGATGGATTCAATGGACAGCACCCGGTACTCAACACCCAGACCATCCGCCATGCGCTCGGCATCCTCCAGACTCATACCCGAGGTGTACCGGAACGGCATCATCACCGCGGATACCCGGTCCGCACCCAGTGCATCGACCGCCACCACCAGCGTCAGGGCGGAATCAATCCCCCCGGAAAGGCCGAGCACCACCGAGGGGAAACCGTTCTTACCGATGTAGTCGCGCAGCCCCACGCACAGGGCCCGGTAGACCAGTGCATCCTCATCGGGTTCCGGTGCCAGCTCCGTCTCCGCCAGGTTTCCATCACCATCCAGCTGCACCGGATGCAGCGCCTCATCAAAGCGCGGCGCCCGGGCGCACTCTCGGCCGTAACCGTCAAAAGCCAGTGAACCGCCATCAAAGACCAGTTCATCCTGGCCACCCACAAGGTTCACGTAGATGATGCCCAGATTGTGCGCACGGGCCAGTGTGGCCAGCCGCTCCCGCCGCTCCGGCTGGCGTTCCAGATGGTAGGGGGAGGCATTCAGATTGATGAGCAGACGGGCTCCGCTATCAGCCGCCCCAACCGCCGGCTGATCGTGCCAGATATCCTCACAGATGGTGATGGCAACCGGCAGCCCCCGCAGCTCAAACACACTGGTGGCCGTTCCCGGAACGAACCACCGCTTCTCGTCAAACACATCCTGGTTGGGCAGGTACTGCTTTGCGGCCTGCCCAAGCACCTGGCCGGAGTCCAGCACCATGGCCGCATTGACCAGGCCCTCATCCGTAACCCGGGGAGCGCCAAAGATCAGGATGGCCTCCGGCATGGCCTCCGCAATGTGTTCCAGTGCGCGCTCCACCCTGGTCCCCAGACTCGGCCGCAGCAGCAGGTCTTCGGGGGGATAGCCCGTCAGCGCCAGCTCCGGGAAAACCACAATGTCCGCCCCATGCGACTGAACCGCGTCATGGGCCATTGAAAGCATCCCTTCGGCATTACCGGGGATATCCCCGACCGTGGCATTGAACTGGGCCATAACGACCCGCAAACCCGCTGTCATTCCCCTGTCTCCTGTCACCATGGACGCTGGGACGCTATTATAACCACCTGAATCCATTTTGACGTTCCACTCACACGGAGTCTCCATGGAGGCGTCGCCACAGGCCGCGCGGAAGGACCAGCGGGCCCGTCTTTTCCGCATCTACAACTACTACCGGATCGTCATCAGCCTGCTGCTGGTGGCACTGCTGCTGCTTGAGACGGATCTGGTCGGCACCAGACTGCACAACGAATGGCTGTTCCAGGCCACGGCCCTCACCTACCTGGCGATGAACATCGTCACGGGCATGCTGCTGCTGGCCGGCTATGCGCTCCGCCCCTGGCACATCACAGTCTCCATCCTGGCGGACATACTGATGATCCACCTGCTCGCCTTCTTCAGCGGCGGCATCAGCAGCGGCATCGTGAACCTGGGTATCATCAGCGTGGCAGCGGGCAATATCCTGGTTCCCGGCCGGATCGGCATCTTCTACGCCGCACTGGCCACGCTGGCATCGCTGGTTACAGCCGCGCTGCTCCTGCTGCAGGGACTGTCCGGTGTGGATGACATCGTCCGGGCCGGCGTCATGGGGCTTATCTACTTTGCCGCCGCCTTCCTGCTCCAGAACATCACCCGCCGCCTGGCCTCCAGTGAACAGCTGGCCTCGGAACGGGCCCGCAGCATTGAGGAGCTGGAACAGCTCAACCACCAGATCATCCAGCGCATGCATACCGGCATCCTGGTCGCGGAGCCCAATGGGGCCCTCCGGATGGCCAACGCCGCTTCCGGCGAGCTGCTGCTGGGAGAACGCACGGCAGCCCCAAGACTGACCATCCTGCCCCAGGCGCTCAAGCAGCGCCTTGATCAATGGCTTGAGCAGCCTGGCGAACGCACACCACCATTCCAGGCCCGCAACGACACGCCCAGCGTTCAGGCGAATTTCATGCGTCTGGACAGCCCACTGGAGCATCTGGTCCTGATCTTTCTGGAAGACACGGGCAAGATCGTCCAGCAGGCCCAGCAGATGAAACTGGCCTCCCTCGGGCGACTCACCGCCGGCATTGCCCACGAGATCCGCAACCCCCTGGGCGCGATCAGCCATGCCGCCCAGCTCCTGGGCGAGTCCGAGACCGCGGATGACGGCGACCGCCGGATGGCCGGCATCATCCAGCGCCACAGTGAACGGGTGAACGCGATCATCGAGAATGTGCTGGAGCTCTCGCGGCGACGCACGACCAGCGTCCGCCTGATGGATCTGGGCGAGTGGCTGGCCGGGGTGGTCAACGACTATGTGGAGACAGTCCAGGAGCCGGTACTGATCGATCTCAAGCTCTCGGGTGTTCCCGGATCAGCCCGTTTTGACCCCTCACAGCTGCAACAGGCACTGACCAACCTGATTGATAATGGCCTGCGCTACAGCCGTCAGCGAACCGGCCGCCTCCAGCTCACGGTGCGGACCGGCGTGACCGAGGACGGTCAGAGGGCCTATATTGATGTGCAGGATTACGGCCCGGGGCTGGATGAGACCCAACAGGCCTCGCTGTTCGAACCGTTCCACACCACCGAACAGGAAGGCACCGGCCTGGGACTCTATCTGGCACGGGAACTGTGCGAGGCCAACCAGGCCCGGCTCTTCCTGCTGGAGAGCGGCGAGACCGGATGCTGTTTCCGCATCACCTTTGCCCACCCGGGGCGCCGCGCTCTGGATTTCAGTGCCTCGGGCGCCAACCTGACAGGGAATGAACCATGACCGATTACAGGGCCCTGATTGTCGACGACGAGCCGGACATCCGGGAACTGCTTGATATTACACTCAGCCGGATGGCTGTTGAGTGCACCACCGCCGCCACCCTGGGTGAAGCGCGTGACCTGCTCGCCAACCAGGTCTTCCACCTATGCCTGACCGACATGAGCCTGCCGGATGGCAACGGCATTGACCTGGTCGACTGGATACAGAGCCAGTGCCCGGACATACCGGTAGCGGTGATCACCGCCTATGGCAGCATGGATTCCGCGATAACGGCGCTCAAGACCGGCGCCTTCGATTTTGTCTCCAAGCCCGTGGAACTGCCGCGCCTGCGGGAGCTGGTGGAAAGTGCGCTGCGACTGCCCCCGGAAAACGCAGGCGAGGACCAGGGAACCACTGGCGCCGGAGACGAGGAGCTGTTGCTCGGCGAGTCGCCGGAAATTGACACACTCCGGCGCCAGGCCCGCAAGGTCGCGCGCAGCCAGGCCCCGGTCTACATCAGCGGTGAGTCCGGTAGCGGCAAGGAACTGGTGGCCCGGCTGATCCATGAACACGGGCCCCGCCGGGAGCATGCTTTCGTGCCCGTCAACTGCGGCGCCATTCCCCAGGAACTGATGGAGAGCGAGTTCTTTGGCCACCGCAAGGGCAGCTTTACCGGCGCTACCGAGAACCGTGAGGGGCTCTTCCAGGCTGCGCATCAGGGCACCCTGTTTCTGGATGAGGTCGCGGACCTGCCGCTGCCCATGCAGGTGAAACTGCTGCGGGCCATCCAGGAGAAGCGCATCCGGCCTGTCGGGGCCAAGGAGGAGGTTGCCGTGGACGTGCGTATCCTCAGCGCCACGCACCGCAACCTGGCCGCGCTGGTGGAGGACGGCCTCTTCCGTCAGGACCTGTTCTATCGGATCAACGTGATTGAACTGAGGGTGCCTTCCCTGCGCGAGCGTACCGCTGATATCCCGATACTGGCCCGGCACATCCTGGAACGCCTGGCACGGGACTACGATCTGCCACCGGCCCAGCTCAGCGACGACGCGGTAACCGCCCTGCAGGCCCACCCGTTCCCGGGCAACGTACGGGAGCTGGAGAACTGCCTGGAGCGGGCCTTCACCCTGAGCGAGGAGGATGTGATCCGGGGCGAGGACCTCCAGCTCAATGGTGCCCCCTCAACAGGGTTGGCCCCGGAGGAGAGTGCGGGCATTCCGGAGCCTGGGGAGAGCGGCATGGACCTGGAGTCCTACCTGGAATCCATCGAGCGCACCACCATCGAGAAAGCTCTGGCCCAGACCGAAGGCAACAAGACGGCAGCCGCGCGCTGGCTGGGGATCAGCTTCCGGGCCCTGCGTTACAAGCTCAAGAAACTGGGCATGGAGTAGCACTTCCGCGAATCCGTTCGTTGCCCTCCGGGGCCCTCTTTGCCTAGAATCCGCTCATCCGAACAGGGATTGAACGGATCAGACAGAAGAGGACTCAGGGATGAGACGCACGGAACGCGGCGTGACGCTGCTTGAACTGATCATCGTCATTGCAGTACTGGCCATTGTGACCACCACCATGATCCCCGGACTGCAGAAGCTCTTCGAGAACACCTCCCGCCGGACCCAAATGCAGAGCATGGTGGGGCTGTTCCATCTTGCCCGAACCCAGGCCGTCAGCCAGGGCACCATCGTGACCATCTGCCCCCTGGATGACAGCAATGAATGCACCGGGAACTGGCAGAAACCGGTGCATGTCTTTGCGGATCCTGAAAACCAGCGCGCGCTCACGGCCGGCCGGCAATCACTGCGCATCAAGGAACCATCGGAATCCGGCTCATGGACAGTAAGAGTGGGCAACCGGGGCTATTTCCAGTACCGCCCGAACGGCATGGTCCGCGGAACCCTCGGCAATCTGACCTGGTGCCCGGAAAGCGGTGACGAGAAAAATGCCGGACAGCTCATCATCAATATGGGCGGGCGCTTACGCTACGCTCAGGACCACTCTGGAGATGGGATCGTTCAGGGCAGCAACGGGAAACCCGTCACCTGCCCCTGAGCGCATTCACCAGCAGTCACTACCCCCAGCACCACGGTTACCCTGGTTATCCAGGGTCAGCGTACCGCAGTCGTCGCCACTCTGCCCGTTCTTTGGCTGGGCCTGGAGCGTGAAGGAATTCTGGGTAACACTGCCACTGAAGCTGATGTCATAGAACGCATCCCCGGAATCATACTCACGCGGTGAGTGACTGAAGGGAAGCGTGGGTGCGCTGTCATCATCGTTCAGGTAACTGAAGTTCTCGCTATAACGGCGCTCCATCCACTGCGCCAACTCCATCAGGTCCCCCTGGGCCGTGGTACGCCGCGTGCGCTCCACATGGTCCTGGTAAGTGGGGAAGGCGATGGCGGCGATGATGCCGATGATGGCGACAACGATCATCAGCTCGACAAGCGTGAAACCACGCGACCTCGACGCAGCGTTCCGCTGATATCCTTCCCACTCAGTCATTTTAACCTCGTCCGGATACGGCTAACGGTATTACTGTAATCATTCTTGTGGATGACGGTAATCGTCGAGCCCACGGTTAAGCGCTGAAGAACCTTCTCTCGATCCAGATCCACCCCATCAACCTTCAGTTCACGGGGTATCGTAAACTGACGACCTTCCAACACAATCGTATGGTCCTTCCAGTCCACAGCGCTGATCGCCCCCTGGACACGACTCCCCGAGTCGTTCGTCGCGGGAGACAACCGATCAGACTGAGCAGTGGCTGTGCCGAAAGCTAGCCCCAGAGCAAGAGTCAGGACACCTGTAATCAGACCAAGCCGCCCGTTTCTGATCCTACCGTTAGCACTCGTATACCAATTCATTCAATCATCTCCTGCCAGCCCTGCCGGCCAAGCCGCTCATCATCATCCGGGATATCGGTTTCCTCAACGTCCACTTCGCCCGTGGAAAGGGGTGTAAATCGATAATCCCCCAGGAATGCGGACTGACTGGCAATGCCATCCACTTTCCGATACGCCGTTACCTTTCCATCATAGGCCTCGAAGAGTGGCCTTTCCGGAGTCAGACCGCGAAGCCCAAACGCCATGACCCGTGTTTGCCCGCCGGCAACGCAGGGGTTATCGGAGGGTATGGTGGAATTCACGAAAATGTATTCGCCCCGGACCTGCGGTGACAACGTCAGGCGCTCCCCTTCCGGATCCTGGTCCGCAACCTTCAGGTCCACATACCAGCCACTGTCCAGATTGGTCTCGTCCACTGCCTCGGAGAACAGCACTTCTGCCCCATCCGACGCATCGGTATCCTCCTGGAGCTCCCTGGGCGCAAGATCACTCCGCTGAACTTCAGAGGTGCCGATATCGCGAACAGCGTAAAGGCTCTGAAGGCTCTTATCCCCTAGGTCATCGTTGTTCAGATACTGCCCGGTACCAAACAGAACGTAGAGGTCAGGCTCTCCCCCCTCGTTCGAAAGGGCGTTGGGAATCACCAGGGGAGCCGCTGTTATGGGCTGATCATCCCCATCAATTGTAGCACCTTCGTACAGGGGTAATGCCGTTTCATTCTTACCCTGCCCCTCGGTGTAGGCCGACTCAAATCCCTTGCTGCCGGACTTTGCTACCCAGAGATTGCCTGCAAGATCACCGCCGTAGATCCTGTCCGCGATGCTGTCACCATCCTTATCGTAGACGGCGACCGGGGAAAGACCCGTTGCATCGGTGCCTGTCTCGAAGGAAACAAACTCATAGTCATCGCCTTCAGTCCAGGTTCCATCCAGGCCACCCTCAAGATCCAGCATGAAGAACCCGGTCGCATCCTCCTCCGGGTTGTAGCCATTACCGAAGAACGCCGTCCAACGCATGTCGTTATTACCCCAGGGGGCCTTGGCAATGATTGGCGGTTCGGTGATGTACCCCATCCTGGGATCATCTTCATGAGTGAATTCCCAGAGTACCGTCTCCGCAGCCGTGGCCTCCGAAATGGAATCCGGATCGGTCACGTCAAGCGCGAATATGGCTCTTCCGCCAAAACGGGAACCGCCAATAAGGACCGTGCGCCAGTCCGCGGAACCGGTGATGTCTCCGTTACTGTCCTTTCCTTTAATAAACGCATCGGATACCAACGGTGCCAGGTCAACGTAATAGTCATGGCGGTAATCCTGCGATGTTAGATGGTGGAGACCATTGCCAGGCTCATCCGAGAAAATCGCCGATGGCATGAACGCAAACATCTCGTCACCGCCATTCTCAGTGGCCCTGAACCCGTGCAGCATGCCGTCATTGGCTCCCGCGTAGATGACCGGCGTGCGATCTTTTTTATCAGAGCGGAAATCCGAATAGCGGTTACCGTCTTCGCCGAATTCATCATTGTCCGGCCATCCGGATGCGGGCTCAGAAACGCGCACCGGCGTTGAGTTGACAATATCACCAAGCCTTGAGTCCCTTTCCCTGAAATCGCCAGTGCCACTCCCCTCCATGGAGCGGTCACCTTTCAGGTAGTCCAACCGGTTCTGCGCCCGAGTATCCCGTTCCGCGCTCGTGCCGGAGCCAAATCGCAGGTCACCAACCTGTTCATCCGAGAGCACCGACTGGTCCCATTCAAAGGCCACACCGGTCCCGCCTACAGCCGTCATGATTTCCCGCTCCTGCCAATCCATGGCATCCAACTTATCCGCCGCGGACCAGACCGGCTCCCCCACCTGGGGATTATCCAGGTTGTCATCAGTTTCAAGCGGGCGGGCGTCGAGATCCCCACTCCAGTTCAGGGAATCAAAACGGGCACCGAAAATCAGCGAGTCCTCTTCGAGAGTTGCGGTGTCAAAAGTGACACCGGAAGAAGACCCCGTCATGTCAATGTAGTCGCTGAGAAGCTTGGATAAGTCATTGGCGAACCGCTTGGGCTCGGTCGCACTGAACGAACCGCCTCTACTGTTGATGCCGGCATGAAGGAGATCATCAATCTTGGCGGAATCACTGTCGGCAGGGTCCGGCCACTCGAGGTCCTCATCATTACTGATTGCCTCCGAGACATCACTTTCAGTGATGCTGCCGGTAACGCCGAGTCCAATACCGTAGGTACTCATATGCTGCCAGAATGCCGGATTATCCTCTGTCGTCGGCACCCGGTTAGCGACGCTGGGTTGCAGGTCCCTGACCCAATACTCCATCGCCACATCCGCCAGGGTATTGCTGTGCTCGTCCGCATAGGGTGACCCGGATTCATAGGTATACGTCTCGCTGTCCGGACCACTTATACCGTCTCCGTTCGAGCCATCCACATTCCCCACTCCGGGGTTGCCGCCGCTGTAATAGCCATCGGTCATCAGAATCGCCGCGCTCTGACGACACTCGATGAAGGTGTCAGCAGATTGCCCATCCTCTACCCCTGGTTCGTCTGCCCACGGCCCTTCATCGGATTCACTTTCGTAATACCCCCCGATCGTATCAAGTGCATTCCTTAGGGGAGTGCCGCCACCCGCATTATGCGTTTGCAGCCATTCGAAAAACTCAGTCCGGTCCTCTCCGCTGAACGGCCGGACCCCACGCTCAACCCAGCTGGAGTTAATCGTGTCATAGCCAATCCTCATGCTTTCCGGCTGATCGATGAAAGCCTCGGTAATGCCCAGCCTGGATGACAGTTCACGAGTACGGTAGTACGCGTACCAGTTCGCAAAAGCCTGTTTTTCCTCGTCAGTACTCGGATGTTTTCTGGCACTGAAGCAACTGTCAGGTGGTATCAGTGTATCGCACCCCGAACCATCCTGAAGCTCGTAATAGAAAGCCTCATCAAGGTATCCATTGGGATCGGTACCATCGGCCAGCATGAAACCACCGCCGTGGAAATAGGGATCCATAAGGGCGGCATACCGTGTTCCAAGGTCAACCGTCACAGGGTTATCCGTTCGGGCGGCCGCGTACCCATCCACCCAGGCATTGGTGTAGTCGGCATCCGGATAGGAAGAGCCATCGGGCTTCAGAGGCGGGGGATACGTCGCATCAGGGTCAAAGTACAGGTCATTGGTGCTTGGAGACGCGAGATACCTGGCATCCTCGTCAACATCACAAAGGCGGTAAGTCTGGCCTGCGTAATTATATCGCCTACCAGTACAGTCGAGTGACCCAAAATTATTACCACCATCAAGCTCATCCGGCATAAAGCCCCACCTCATGGAGCCGCTGTCATCAAGGATGAACATCAGGTTGGGATCCGCCGTTGACGCAATAAACAATGGCGTATCGGAAAGTGTGACATCGTCAGCGGATGCAATCGTTGCCGTTGCCATTGCGCCCAACGCGACGATAACCGTCCGTAATTTGCCCGTATTCATGATGACTACCCCGCTACCCTCAGATCTGGCGTGTATAGAAGACTTCAATCATGCGCTGCCCCCGACCGGAGGGGCCTTCGGCCCGCACAACAATGCGGAAAGCATGGGTATCAGAACCTCCACTATCATGTTGGTAACCGCCAATATTGCCGTCGGTTAACTCTTCAGGCGCAAACCCTTCGCCCATATATTCAATGAAATACCGGGGCGTCACCCCCTCAACCGAATCGGCGGTTCGCGTCTGTGTAGAATCACTGGCCCAGATATCCGCGCTATGGGGATCCGGAGATTGCTCGCCGTCTTCTGTCGCATCGTAAAGCCCGTCACTTCCATCGAACTCCGTGAGGGTCACAACGTCCTCCTCGATCCAGGTTTCGGCGTCCTGAGCCCCGGACTCGGCAATCTCCAGCGCCATCACCCCTTCACGCTGCGCCGTGCTCATGCGCTCCTGCATCAGGCTGCCCTCCATTCCGGAAATCGCGAGAAGAGACAGAACCAGCAGCAGAATCAGAGCCAGTAACAGCGCGCTGCCATACTCCTGCTGACGATACATATCACCCTCCTACCCTGTTGCGCAGCGTACTGACGCTGGTGTAGACCCTGTAAAGATGCCGGTCACCCGCCGTGGTTCTCAGCCCGGGGTTGCTCTCGCAGTCCAGCCATCCGGGATAGCAATAGGTCTGAGGCTCCTCGACCACATCCTCATTGCGGGAACGCACGAGAAAGCTGTAACGCACGGCCAACGCCTGCTGAGCATCCGAGGCGCTGCCCGGATCACTCCACTGGTCAACACTCCCGTCTCCCGACGTGTCCCGACCATACTGGATCTGCATACCCCATATATTGCTGACGAGCTCCTCCTCTCTGGATGTGGAGTACTGCCCAACGGTGCCATTGCCATCGGCCTGCATATCCAGGGTGTTGAAAGCAAGCGAACGTCGCCCATCATCATCCCGTATGTAGTATGCAACTCTGCTCGGCCGGAAGAACTTGGCCCCCTGGGAATAGGCCGACTGGTTCTGTCGGTCGTTGCCGGGGCTGCCAGTACCTGTATTAACCGTAAACCCGTTGTTCCGCGTGTTACTCACCTGAAAAACATCCGCTGCCTGGCAATTACTGATGATCAGGATGTCACCGTCGTTGACCAGGGCCTGCGGATTCTGGCCAGAAAAAATCGTGGCCGAGTTGACGGGTGTCTGCGTCGTAGCTGTTAATAATGCATTGCCCTGCACACCGCCAAAGCGTATGACATCGGATCCAGCGACGGCCCCGAAACCATTGCTACCGCCAACGTTGTCATCACCCCCAAGGGTTGTGAACATGGAATCGATATCTTCGACATTATTGTTCAGCATGCATGAAAACGGCTGATCCCCATCACCACCGTCGGGACAAGTCAGATTTTCCGGTGGATCCATACACCCCCAGTACCCCGCGTTCCGGATAGCCCGCCCGAGAATATCCATAGCCATACGTCCGGACTCCTGAACCCGTGCACTGGCTTCGTTCAAGCGGAATGTATCGCTGTTACTCGTAAAGATGTAGACCATCCCCATCGTGAGAAAGCTGGCAAGCAACAGGGCTACCATCAGCTCCCCCACCGAGAGGCCACGCTGGTTACCGTAACCGTCAGTCATTGTTCATCCTCGCCTGCATGGTGAAGGATTCATCCCGCTCGCCGTCGTCCTCGAAACGGTCCCGTTCCTTCCATTCCAGAGTTACTTCCAGCATGTCGTCATTCATTTCCATATCCATATCCGCATCGGTACCCAGCACATCATCCATGCGGCGCTGGAGATCCGCCGGCACACTGGCTGGTATATCGCCATTGTTGGCCCTGACCCGATCCGCCATTTCCGAAACAAGCATGGTCGCGGTTGTTCGTTTATGCGCCAGGTTGGTCTGCTCCAACGCCACCAACTGGGTGCTGGCAATTCCAAGGAGTCCGATCGCCAGAATCACGACCGCAACAAGCACCTCAACCAAAGAGAGCCCTCTCTCGGAACGTCCTTCTGCCAGAGATCCCGTTTTCATGGGCAGTCCTCCTCGGTGGTTGTCACCTGACCGCCGCGGCTGATATCAATGCGCCGATCATTGCCTCCACTGTCTCCACAAAGCCGTAGCGTTTCGTTACTTGTTGCCAGACCATTCCCCCGGAAGGTT
>NZ_CAJXMA010000047.1:0-23301 GCF_913056445.1 uncultured Halovibrio sp. | reverse complement strand
GAGTAGGTCATCGTCAGGCTCCTATACCCAAAGCCCCGCCGGCATCGCCGTGCGGGGCTTTTTTTTGTGTGTGATAATGAGGCCATGGATGAACGTCTGCGCCGCTATTACCTGACTGCCCTGGGGATCGAGCCCTGGTGCGCCCGCTGGCCCCTGCCGGGGGCGGCACCATCGCCGGAATCTCCGGCTGAGCCTGTGATGGCGGTCCAGGCTGACGAACCGGTGGTTTCGAAGGGCGTCACCCGCCTGCCGCCCCAGTCAGCCCCTGAGGGGCAGGGTGTCTCTCTGGATGCGGTCCGGCAAGCTCTGGGGTCCAGTGACGACACCGAAACGGCGGAGCCCGCTTTTGAGGAGGCGCCTGAAACCGACGCCAGTTCTACTTCCGTTGCGGCTCAGCAGGCGTTCGCGGCCATGATCTGGCATGGGGAGCGCTTCAGCCTGGCCGCTTCCGCCGCCGGAGAGTTTCCGTATGAAACCGGGAGCAGGCTGGGCCTCAATATCCTGCGGGCCCTTGATGAGGCCGTGCGGGAAGAGGCCATCTTTTTCCGCTGGCCGCCGTTTGATAATCCTGAGCTCCCCGGTAGTGATGGCGGCACCTTTGAGTATGTTCTGGAGCGCCTTGTGGGTGGCTCGGCCTCACGCCAGTGGATCATCCTGGGCGAAGAGGTGCGTACAGCAATGGCCTCAGCGCTGTCATCAAAGGGGCATGCCGTGGTGGTGTCTTCGGAACAGACACTGGGTGAGCTTCTGGCGGAACCGGCTGCCAAGCGGGCACTCTGGGAGCGTATGAAGCCCCTGGTGGGGCGGGATCGGAGCGAGTGACCCCCGGAATGCGTAGTCTCCGTCTGGAGCAGAGCCAGCTGTCCATAACCACACTGGATGAGTCCGACCTTCCCGGGATGATGGCTCTGGAGCAGACCGCCTCCCGCCATCCCTGGAGCCAGGGGCAGTACCTGACCTGTATGGGCGCCGAAT
The DNA here is from genome assembly GCF_913056445.1 of uncultured Halovibrio sp. Classification (NCBI taxonomy): domain Bacteria; kingdom Pseudomonadati; phylum Pseudomonadota; class Gammaproteobacteria; order Oceanospirillales; family Halomonadaceae; genus Halovibrio; species uncultured Halovibrio sp. The sequence goes on along the minus strand of NZ_CAJXMA010000047.1, from coordinate 22,326 downwards.
ACCGGTTCCTTGGCGCCTGGTATGGCGATGCCCTCGTAGGATTCATTGTGGACTGGCGCATGCTCGATGAAGGCCATCTGATGAATCTCTGCGTCCACGGGCAGTTCCAGCAGCAGGGAATAGGGCGGTACCTGCTGCGCTATTGGCTTGCCTCCATGCAGGGTGCGGGTATGGCAACGCTGACCCTGGAGGTACGTGAGTCCAATCGGGCGGCCTACCGCCTCTATGCCAGTGAAGGCTTTGAAGACCAGGGAAGCCGCCATGGCTACTATCGCACAGCCGACGGAACCGAGGCCGCGCGCATTATGTCACTGGGGCTTTCGCCGGTTCGTGCCGGCAACGGCTGACCTGCTACAATCGCCGTCCTTTCGCCGGAGCGTACCAGAGAGAGAGCAGACCCGACGCCATGAGCGATTTCACCGAAGAAGTCCGTAAACGCCGCACCTTCGCGATCATTTCCCACCCGGACGCAGGTAAGACCACCATCACTGAGAAGGTCCTGCTGTTCGGCAATGCGCTGCAGAGCGCGGGGACCGTCAAGGGCAAGAAATCCGGGCAGCATGCCAAATCCGACTGGATGGAGATGGAGAAACAGCGCGGGATCTCCGTGACCACCTCGGTCATGCAGTTCCCGTATCAGGACAGCCTGGTGAACCTGCTGGACACCCCAGGTCACGCGGACTTTTCCGAGGATACCTATCGCACGCTCACCGCAGTGGACTCCTGTCTGATGGTGATCGATGCGGCCAAGGGGGTGGAGGAGCGTACCATCAAACTCATGGAGGTGACGCGTCTCCGGGATACCCCCATCCTGACCTTCATGAACAAGCTGGATCGGGATGTGCGGGATCCGGTGGAGCTGATGGATGAAGTCGAGGATGTGCTCAACATTGCCTGCGCACCCATCACCTGGCCCATCGGCATGGGCAAGCAGTTCCAGGGCGTCTATCACCTGCTCCGGGACGAGGTTATCCTGTATCAATCGGGCCAGGGACATCGCATCCAGGACAGCCATGTGATCAAGGGGCTGGACAACCCGGAACTGGATGAGGCGATTGGCACCTACGCGGAGGAACTGCGCGGGGAGATCGAACTGGTTAAGGGGGCCTCCCATGAGTTCGATCTGGATGCGTTCCTCCGCGGTCAGCTGACGCCTGTCTACTTCGGTACGGCGCTGGGGAACTTCGGTGTCGATCACATGCTCGACGGACTGGTCGAGTGGGCACCATCGCCCCAGGCCCGGGAGCTCACGCAGCGCCCGGTTGAAGCCACCGAAGAGAAGTTCTCCGGCTTTGTGTTCAAGATCCAGGCGAACATGGATCCGAAGCACCGGGACCGGATCGCGTTCCTCAGGATTGTCTCCGGACGCTATCAGCAGGGCATGAAGATCCATCATGTGCGGATCGGCAAGGACGTGCGGATCAGTGACGCGCTGACGTTCATGGCCGGGGACAGGGAGCGGGCTGAAGAGGCCGTTGCCGGGGATATTATCGGGCTGCATAACCACGGCACCATCCAGCTCGGTGATACCTTCACCGAGGGCGAGAAAGATCGTTTTACGGGCATTCCCAACTTTGCACCGGAGTTGTTCCGCCGTATCCAGCTGCGCGACCCTATGAAGGCCAAACAGCTCCAGAAGGGGCTGATCCAGCTGTCTGAAGAGGGCGCAGTCCAGGTCTTCCGGCCGGTACGCAACAATGATCTGATCGTGGGCGCTGTTGGGACGCTCCAGTTTGACGTGGTTGTGGCGCGGCTTAAGAACGAGTACGGGGTCGATGCCGTCTATGAGCCCATCAACGTGGCAACGGCGCGGTGGATTACCTGTGAGGACCCCAAGAAGCTCGAGGAGTTCGAACGCAGGAACCAGGACAATCTGGCCCTGGACGGGAGTGACAATCTGACCTACATCGCGCCCACCATGGTCAATCTCCAGTTGGCGCAGGAGCGTTACCCGGATGTGGCCTTCCACAAGACCAAGGAACGGTGAAGCATCCGCGCAGGGGCTGATCGATGCCCACTGTCACATCGATTTCCCTCAGTTTGATGACCGGCGGGAGCAACTGCTGGCCGAATGCGCGGCAAACGGGATCCGCCGGATCGTGGTGCCGGGTACGGTACCTGACGGCTGGCGGAAGATCCTGGAGCTGGCGCGCACCTATTCCATTCTGGCTCCCGCCGCCGGCCTCCACCCGTGGTGGGCGGATGGATCAAGGGGCGACAGTCTTGAACAGCTGGACCGGCTTCTTACTGACAACAGCGACCTCGTGGCGGTGGGAGAGTGCGGGCTGGATCGGAAACAGGGGCCGGCACTGACGCAGCAGCAGTCGGTTTTCGAGGCCCAGATCCGGTTGGCCGGGCGCCATGATCGGCCGTTGCTGATCCACAGCGTGGGAACCCACGACACGGTGCTGGCACTGCTGCGCCGGCTCGGGTTCACCCTTCCGTTCCTGATGCACGGTTTCAGCGGCTCCAGGGAACAGGCCGATGCGCTGGTCCGTCAGGGCGCCTTTATCGGCGTCAGTGGCATCATCACGCACCCACGGGCCAGCAGGGCGCGGCGTGTCATGGCACAGCTGCCTCTTGAGTCGTTGGTGCTGGAAACGGATGCGCCGGGCCTGCCTCCCCACGGAGTGCCCAGGGACAGCAACACGCCGCTGAATCTGTCATGGGTACTGGATACCCTCTGCAGCCTCCGGGAAGAGCCCCAGGAGGAGATTGTTGCGGCAATCCGCGACAATACCCGGCGCCTGTTCATGCAACGACTGGACACCGAGGGTTTGCAGAAGCCGGGTGCTCCGGTATAATGCCGCACCTGGCTTTTGGCGGGATCCGCAGCCCAGCCCCGATGCGGACCCGTACGATACCTGGTAGTGATTACACGTCGCGGCCCTCGCAGGACGTGACGTAATAGGTTTTTGATTCAAGGCGGGATTCATGAAAACTCAGAGTGCAAAACCGGAAAGCGTTACACGCGACTGGTTCGTGGTGGACGCGGCTGACAAGACGCTGGGGCGTCTTTCAACGGAAATTGCCCGTCGTCTTCGGGGCAAGCATAAACCGGAATTTACCCCCCACGTGGACACGGGTGACTACATCGTGGTCATCAATGCGGATAAAGTGCGCGTGACCGGCAGGAAGAGTACGCAGAAGCACTATTATCGCCACACCGGCTATCCGGGTGGGCTGCGTTCGATGAACTTCGAGGAGATGATCCAGCGTCATCCAGAACGTGTCATCGAGTACTCAGTCAAGGGCATGCTGCCGCGTGGTCCGCTGGGTCGTGCCATGTTCCGGAAGCTCAAGGTCTATGCCGGCGACGAGCATCCGCACGCCGCACAGCAGCCCCAGCAACTCGAGATTTAAACGGAAGGCGATTATGTCAGCTACTTACAACTACGGTACCGGTCGTCGCAAGATGTCTTCTGCACGGGTCTTTATCAAGCCCGGCAGTGGCAACATCGAAGTGAACGGGCAGTCCCTGGAGCACTTCTTCGGTCGTGATACCCTCCGGATGATCGTCAAGCAGCCTCTGGCTGTTGCCGACGCCGAGGACCGATTCGACATCAAGATCACCGTAAGCGGTGGTGGTCCCAGCGGTCAGGCCGGGGCAGTCCGTCACGGCCTGACACGGGCGCTGATGGATTATGACGACACGCTGCGCCCTGCGCTGCGCCGTGCCGGCTACGTGACGCGTGATGACCGCGCGGTTGAGCGTAAGAAGGTCGGCCTCCGCAAGGCTCGCAAGCGGCCGCAGTACTCCAAGCGCTAAGCCGTCTACGGCGGCTGCCCCCGGAAGGCCCGATTTGCAGATCGGGCCTTTTTGTGTCGGGCACTGGAAGGTTGCAAGCTTGTAAGCGGTGACTGATTTAAATAACATTTGGTCGTTTTGATGCGGGTTGATCGCGACCGAATCAGGAGCCAACCGAGTGTGTCGAATGACCCCCTCGGCACGCGAATGCTTAATGGGAGAAGGCCAGTATGAACAATGGCGACGTGAACCACGGTCGGCGGCGCTTTCTGGTGGGCGCAACGACGGTTGTTGGTGGCGTCGGGGCTGTTGGAGCCGCGGTGCCGTTTGTCAGTTCCTGGTGGCCCAGTGCCAAAGCTGAGGCAGCTGGGGCCCCACGCAGGGTGGACATCTCAAAAATCGATTCCGGTCAGCGGATAACCGTTGAGTGGCGAGGGAAGCCGGTCTGGGTCGTAAGGCGCACGCCGGAAATGCTGGAAAATCTTGAAGGGATCTCAGATCGCCTGGAGGATCCGGAATCAAAAGAGCCCCAGCAGCCTTCCTATATTGAGGGCCATGCCCGTTCGATCAAGCCAGAGTTCCTGGTTGTGGTCGGTATCTGCACCCATCTGGGCTGCTCGCCCAGCTTCCGGCCTACGGAAGGTGCTGAAGGTCTGGGGGATGACTGGCCCGGCGGATTCTTCTGCGCCTGTCACGGATCCAAGTTTGATCTCGCGGGTCGGGTGTTCACGGGCGTTCCTGCACCGACTAACCTCGAGGTTCCGCCGTATCGCTATGAGGATGACGGTCAGACCATCGCCATTGGCCTGGATCCGGAGGATGCAGCATGAATAAACTGATTCAGTGGGTCGACGAGCGGCTGCCGGTTGTGGACGCTTTCGAGCGTCACATGAGCAAGTACTACGCGCCCAAGAACTTCAATGTGTGGTATGTCTTCGGTGTGCTGTCGATGCTGGTTCTCGTCAATCAGCTGCTGACAGGCATCTGGCTGACCATGATGTACACGCCCACAGCCGAGGGCGCGTTCGCCTCGGTTGAGTACATCATGCGGGACGTGGAATACGGCTGGCTGCTGCGTTATATGCACTCCACCGGCGCCTCCATGTTCTTCCTGGTGGTCTACCTCCACATGTTCCGGGGCCTGATGTACGGTTCCTACCAGAAGCCGCGCGAGCTTATCTGGATTTTCGGTATGGCGATCTATCTGATCCTCATGGCGGAAGCCTTCATGGGCTACGTGCTTCCCTGGGGGCAGATGTCCTACTGGGGCGCCCAGGTGATCATCAACCTGTTCAGCGCCATTCCCGGCATCGGTGAGGACCTGGCACTGTGGATCCGGGGTGATTACCTGATTTCAGGAGCAACCCTGAACCGCTTCTTCGCGCTGCACGTGGTGGCACTGCCGATAGTGCTCCTTGGGCTCGTGGTGCTGCACATCCTTGCTCTGCACGAGGTTGGTTCCAACAACCCTGATGGCATCGACATCAAGAAGAACAAGGATGCTGACGGCAAGCCGAAAGACGGTATTCCGTTCCATCCCTACTACACAGTGCATGACCTGGTGCCGATTGCGGTGTTCCTCGCTGTGTTTGCGATTGTTGTCTTCTACTTCCCGGAAATGGGCGGCTACTTCATTGAGAAGCCGAACTTCCAGGAGGCGGACCCGCTGCAGACGCCGGATCACATCGCACCGGTGTGGTACTTCACACCTTTCTACGCGATGCTGCGGGCGATCACCTTCAATCTGCTGGGGCTGTCCTCGCAGTTCTGGGGTGTCGTCGTCATGGGCGCTGCCATTGCCATCCTCTTTGTGCTTCCGTGGCTTGACCGGAGCCCGGTGCGGTCGATGCGCTACAAGGGGTGGTTCAGTCGGGGTGCGCTGGCACTGTTTGCGGTCAGCTTTGTAATGCTCGGCTACCTGGGTGCTGAACCGGCGACGCCGATCAAGACCATGCTTGCGCAGATCGGCACAGCCATCTACTTCGGGTACTTCATCCTGATGCCGTTCTACACGCGGATGGAGTCCACGAAACCGGTTCCGGAGAGGGTGACTACCAAATGAAACAGCTTCTGACCGTAATACTGGCTATGTGCATGCCGGTCGTCGCTTCGGCGGCCGGTGGTGGGGGCCACCTTGACAGTATGGAGCCGGACCTGAGCGATCAGGCTTCGCTCCAGCGTGGTGCCCAGATCTTCACTAACTACTGCATGGGTTGCCATTCGGCAGAGTATTCCCGCTACAAGCGGGTGGCGAAGGATCTCGGGATCCCGAAGGAACTGTATGAACAGAACCTTATTTTCACGGATGCCCGCTTCGGGGAACTGATGAACATTGCCATGCCGGAGGAGCAGGCCGCTTCCTGGTTCGGCACGGCACCGCCGGACCTGACGCTGACCGCGCGGGTGAATGGGCCGGACTGGCTCTACTCGTACCTGCGCGCCTTCTATAAGGACGAAAGTCGGCCTCATGGCGTGAATAACGCGGTGTTCGACAACGTGGGTATGCCCCATGTGATGGTCAATCAGGGCGGCCTCTGTGCGGAGCCGCCGCATATCGGTCAGGAACCCGAGGTTGATCCTTCCACCGGTGAGGTGGTTGGGGATGACATCTGCGATGACTGGGCGATTGAGGGCAGCATGGAGCCGAAGGAATTCGATCGGGCCATGTACGACCTGACGAATTTCCTCGTCTATCTCGGTGAACCGGCCCTGATGGATCGTAAACGCATTGGCGTTTACGTGCTGATCTTCATCGGTGTCTTCTTCATTTTCGCGTACCTGCTGAACCGCGAATACTGGAAAGACATCCACTGACGGAATCCGGTATAATCCCGCCTCCAGTGCCCGGTACATCGTACCGGGCCATCCGTTTTCAGTCCCTTCTTTCCGATCGGCGAACTCATGGGGTAACACTATGGCTGCTGTGACCAAACGGTCCTCAATGACCTTCTTTTCCGACCCGCAGAGCCATTATAGCCACCGGGTGAGAATTGTTCTCGCGGAGAAAGGGGTGACCGTTGATGTGGTCAACGTGGACCCCTCCAACCCGCCCTCGGAGCTTGCCGATCTGAACCCCTATAATGCGCTGCCGACGCTGGTGGATCGGGATCTGGTGCTCTATGAGCCCAATATTATGATGGAGTATCTGGACGAACGGTTCCCGCATCCGCCGCTGCTTCCGGTCTATCCGGTCGCGCGGGCCCAGAGCCGGCTGATGATGTGGCGTGTGGGGCGCGACTGGTGTTCCCTGGTCGACCGGATTGAGGCGGGCAGCAGTGACAAAGATGCCGAGCAGGCCCGGAAAGAGTTGCGGGAAAGTCTGGTGGCATCGGCACCGCTGTTCCAGGAGATGCCATTTTTCCTCAGTGAGGAGTTCACCATGGCGGATTGCTGCATCGGGCCCTTGCTGTGGCGCCTGCCGGCACTCGGGGTTGAGTTGCCGGCCAAGGGCATCAAGCCGCTGGAGCAGTATATGGAACGGCTTTTCGAGCGTCGGGGTTTCAGGGCCAGCCTTTCCGACGCGGAAGAGGACATGCGAACCTGATTCATTGGATCAGGCAGACCGGGAGTGAGTAATGAAATCGAGCCGACCCTATCTGATCCGGGCGCTCAATGACTGGGTCCTGGATAATGACGCGACGCCGCATCTGGTCGTTGATGCTGGCATGAATGGCGTTCAGGTTCCGGCGGATTACGTCTCCAACGGTCAGATCGTGCTCAACATCAGCCCTTCTGCGGTCAAGGAGTTGATGCTGGGTGATGACGCCGTTTCCTTCACCGCCCGTTTTGGCGGTGTGCCGGTCAGCGTTTACGCGCCGGTTTACGCTGTCATGGCCATCTATGCCAGGGAGAACGGGCAGGGTATGGTCTTCGGCCAGGAGCCTGGTGATCCCGAGCCGCCGGACGGTCCCAGTGGGGACTCTGGAAGCCAGGGGGAAGAGGGCGACAGCGCCGGGGATACCGGTTCGAAGCGCCCGAACCTCAAGGTCGTGAAGTAGTCGGAGAGTCAGCCGTCGCTGAACAGGTGCGCCTCGATCTCGGTGCAGAGCGTATTGAGGATCACCACCATCAGTTCGGCGGTGCAGGCGGCCCCCACGTCCGGAAGTGTTATATCGATATCGTCTTCATGGAACAGGGCATGAATGTCCGTCTCCGAACGACCGGTTACTGCGATGACCCGGATGCCCCGATCGTGGGCGGCCTGCAGAGCCTGGATCAGGCTTGAGCGGTTGCCGTCATCTGTCAGGAGCAGCAGTGAATCCCCCTCATGGCCGAGCGCCTGGATCTGGCGTGAAAACACTTCCTGGATCCGGTTGTTGAGGCCAATGGCGGCCAGCGTTGTGGCGTCCGCTCCCAGATTCAGTACCGGCAGTGCCGGACGTTCCGTCTCGTGATAGGCGAGCATGGAACTGGCGAAATACTGGGCGAAGGCGTTGGCCTTGCCGCTGCCGCACACCAGCACCTGGCGTTCACTGAGCAGGGTTTCCACTATGGCACTGGCGGCCTGGCCCAGGACGGGAGCAACGATGCCGGCTGTCTCGCCGATGCATTCCATGTGGTTGGCAATGTGCTGGTTGAAGCGCTGTTCTGTGTCACTCATGGCGTTGCATCAAAGGCATTGGTAATCCATTCGAATTCATAGCGGTGGTTCCGGGTGATGGTGACCGCAAGCATATCAAACCGGCAGAAACAATCGTTCAGGCCGTTACGGTGCAGATAGAATCGGGCCGCCCTGATCAGTTTGCGGCGCTTGCGCTCATCCACGGAGGTGGCGCCATCCACGAGGGCGTCTTCCTGGCGGGCGCGGACTTCTATGAAAACAAGTGACTCCCCGTCATGCCCGATCAGGTCAATCTCGCCGGCGCGGCAGTTGAAGTTGCGCTCCAGGATGCGCACCCCCTGGGATTCGAGATAGTCCGCGGACGCTGTTTCCGCCTGCCGTCCCTGGCTGCGTGTATCCATCCCCGTCCCTCCAGTTTCCCTTACTTGTATTCAGCCTGCCTGCTGGACTCTTTTTCCGCCTCGGGTAGAGATTTGGGTTCCCCCTTGCGGAACACAGCCCAGTCGGGGGTGCGTTGAAAGCTGCCATTGGCACTGTTGCGGATCATGCCGGTAACACCCTGGTACCGGTAGGCCTCGATCTCACGCAGAAGCTGGATCTGATGGGTCAGGCGGTAGCTGTCGAAGCCGAGGGCAAAAAGCCGGTCGTAGTTGTTTCCCAGGGCCGGAAACAGTGACTGCAGGGCGTCGCGTTCCGGTGGTGCTTCACCCAGTACCCAGGGGATATCGGTGAACCGGATACCATCCAGATCGCTGTCCCTGCCTGGATCCGGGGAACCGCGATACAGCAGGGAACTGCCGTAAACCGGGAGATCGCCGCCGTAATAGAAGGCGAACAGCGGGTTGATCTGGCGGGCGTTCTCCGGAGACGCCAACAGCACGATCGCGTCAATATCCTGGCGGCGGCGTGGCTCGAAGCGCATGGTGGTGCCGGTCAGTCGCATCAGGGCATTGGCGCGCCGGCGGCTCTGGTTGATATTGAAGCCATCCGCCACGACGCGGTTGAGGTTATTGTCTCCGTCATACTGGACTGTCTCCAGCAGGGTGATACCTTGCTTGTCCGCTGCCCTGCGCAGTGCCTTTTCCATCCGTATACCCCAGTCACCTTCGGGCAGGAAGGCAAGCACGTTGCTGTGGCCGTCCTGTTTCAGGCGCTGTGCGATTGCCCGCATCTCATCCTCGCTACCGAGACCGAACTGGAACAGGTTCTCCGGGGTGATGCGCGCATCCCGATGGTAGTTCAGTGCAAGTACGGGAACGGTCAGTGCGGGCAGGGAGGTCAGCTCCTGGACAGCCTCTTTGCTGAGCGGCCCCACTACAAGATCCGGCTCCGTTTCGAGCAGGTCCCCATAGATGCTGCTGAAGGTCCTGGCGTGGGTATCATGGATGCTGATTGCGGGCGTTGTACGGTCAGGGTCTGCGAGATCCTGGTAGTGGGCAGCGAGGAACCCCTCACGCACGGCTTCGCCCGCGCCTCCAAGAGGGCCGCTCAGTGGCAGTGCCAGCGCTACTGACTCAGGGCGCAGTTCATCAAGCTGGCGCAGGAGCGCGAGCTCTCCCGGGAAGGGCTCTGCAGCACTGTGGTCGGGCCATACCTTCTTCCAGTTTTGGATAGCCTGTGAACGGGCTTCAACCTCATGCTGGTCATGGGCCGCGAGGGCCAGGGCAAGCTCCAGCCAGCCGCGTTCCCGGTAGTCCGAGCTGCGCTCGGCCACCGGTTCCAGTTCGGCTCGGGGAACTTCCCGCAGTGCCCCCCAGATGCGCTGATTGAGCGCCGCCGGGGGGCGTGCCTCACTGCCGCTCCAGAGGATCAGGGTCCGGGCATTCGGCAGGTGTCGTTCTGCAAGCTCATAGGCGCCGGCAACCGATTCAAAGGCGCTGGCCCGCTGTTCCGGGGGCAGCCGCAGGGGCAGTTCCGGGTCAAGCTGGTCTGCCAGCCTGCTGGCTGCATCCGTGTCGCCACGCTCGACGGCATCACGGCTGCTCAGCCACAGGTAACGGTCCCGGAGTTCATCTTCGATCTGTTCTGGATCCATTGCATCCAGAAGCGAGCGTGCGGTCGCGTATTCCCCATCAGTCTGCAGCATTTGTGCTGCCTTGAGCTGATATTGTCGGCGAAGGCTGGCATCATTGGTGTCCGCTGCGCCACTGAGCAGGCCCTGAATGGTGGTGGGCTGCTGCTCAGGAGTGGAGACCGGTTCCACGGCACAGCCGGCAACGAACAGCAGCAGGAAAATAGTCAGGACCGGCAAACGGATTGTCATGGGCGTCTCGGCTGGCGTTGTTGCAGGTGATTCGGCTTCATTGGAATCCGGCGATTCTAACAGGTAATGGCAGTCTGAGCATGGCCGAGACTTTACAGAAAGGTACCCTTTATGTCGTGGCAACGCCCATTGGCAATCTGGGGGATATAAGCACCCGGGCAGCCTGGGTGTTGGCGGGCGTCGACCGGGTTCTGGCCGAGGATACCCGACAGACGCGGCGGCTTCTGGAGCATCTGGATCTGCACAAGACTCTGACCCCGCTCCATGAACACAACGAGGATCGCCAGCTCGCCCAGGTTCTGGAATGGCTGCGTAGTGGTGAGATGCTGGCACTGGTTTCAGATGCCGGCACGCCGCTGATCTCCGATCCGGGCTTTGCTCTGGTCAGGGCGGCGCGGGAGCAGGGACTGCCTCTGGTCACGATTCCCGGCGCCAGTGCCGTAACGGCGGCGCTGGCGGTGGCGGGTCTGCCTACGGACCGGTTTGTGTTCGAGGGCTTTCTGCCCCCGAAAGCGGGGGCGCGCCGGCGCGCGCTTGAGGCCCTTGGTCGGGAAACCCGAACCATGGTGTTCTATGAATCCCCCCGGCGGGTAGCGGGAGCGCTGGCGGATATGGCCGGCGCTTTCGGTGGTTCCCGTGTCGCGGTGGTGGCGCGCGAGCTCACCAAGGCCCACGAGCAGTCGGTTCAGGGGACGCTGGCGGAGCTCGCGGACCAGGTCGCGGATGGCAGGATTCCGCTCAAGGGCGAGTTCGTGCTTATGGTTGCGGGAGCAGAGGCGGAAGCCGCTGGCCTGGATGTGGAAGTGGACCATCTGCTGGTGCAGCTGCTGACCCGTCTCAGTGTCAGTGATGCCGCCCGCATGGCTGCACGGATTACAGGTCAGGGGCGTGGTGGGCTCTATCAGCGGGCTCTGGCGCTGCAGAACCGGGAATAAAGGCCTTGTAAAATGTGGCCGAAGCCGTTAATTTTCTGCCTGAGCCCGCTATGCAGTCGCTGTTCCCGTCAGCGTACGGGGAGGGAGGAAAGTCCGGGCTCCACAGGGCGGAGTGCCAGGTAACGCCTGGGCGGCGCGAGCCGACGGAAAGTGCAGCAGAAAGGAAACCGCCTAAGCGGCCCGCGGGCCGCCGGCAAGGTTGAAAAGGTGCGGTAAGAGCGCACCGCGTGGCTGGCAACAGTCCACGGCGACGGTAAACCCCACTCGGAGCAAGGCCAAATAGGAGTCCAGAGGTGTGGCCCGCACCGGACTCGGGTAGGCTGCTTGAGGTCCGCGGTGACGCGGATCCCAGAGGAATGACTGCACGCGACAGAACCCGGCTTACAGGCGGACTCGAACAGGCCCGTGGCTTCCCACAGTGAAGCCCGGGCCACCCTTCCTATTCTGTTCATTTCTTTTGAAGTACTTCTCTTATAGCAAAAAAGTCTTGACCTTGACGTGAATTCTTGGAGTTTTCTCCAGGTTTCTGAAAAGGCGGAATTTGTTACGCGCACGTTACCTTCCGTTCACTGCTTTTCCTTCTAAATCACTGGCACAACGGTATTTTTTCCTGATTCAGGCGGCTTGGGTTTTCTTGCATTGCCCCGGGAGTCTTCTTATAGTGTCGCCAAGTGGTAAAAAGTGGCATCAAGTGGTGTCTTGTGGGTAATGAGTGGTGGCATTGGGTCAGTTGGTGATCCGGGCCACTGAATCGGGGTAGCGAATCGACCATGACGAATTTTCTCGGCAGTCATGCGATCAATATGGACGCCAAGGGGCGCCTGGCTATCCCCGCTCGTGTGCGCGAGGACCTCGAGACCCTCTGTGGTGGCCGTATTGTGCTGACCGCCCACACCGAGGAACGCTGCCTGCTGGTCTACCCCGAGCCGCAGTGGGAGGAGATCCTGCCCAAGATCGAAGCGTTGCCGAGCTTCAACAAGGCGGTACGCCGCACCCAGCGGCTGCTCATTGGTTATGCCACACCGCTGGAGCTGGATGGCGCGGGCCGGATTCTGGTGCCGCAGCCGCTGCGTGATTACGCCGGCCTGGAGAAGAAGCTCTACCTGGTCGGCCAGGGCCGCAAGCTGGAACTCTGGAGCGAGGACCGCTGGATGGCCTGGCTTGAGGAGGATGACGGCGATGAGGAAATCCCGGAAGAGATGAAGTCCCTGTCGCTTTAGCGGGGACTGGAGAATTGGCCATGGCTCATGAGTCCGTACTGCAACAGGAAGCCGTTGACGCGTTGGTGACCACGCCGGCGGGCAGGTATGTGGATGCCACCTTCGGCCGGGGCGGCCACAGCCGGGCCATTCTCGACCAGCTGGATGATACCGGTCAGCTCCTGGTTCTGGACCGTGATCCGGAAGCGATCCGTGTGGCCAGGGAACTGGCGGAGGCGGATCCGCGGGTCAGTGTACAGCGCGGCGACTTTGGCAGCCTGGCCGGGCTCCTGAATGAAGCCGGCTGGTCCTGGGTCGACGGCGTTCTTTTCGATCTGGGTGTTTCCTCCCCGCAGCTGGATGAGCCGGAGCGTGGCTTCAGTTTCCGGCACGACGGCCCGCTGGATATGCGGATGGATCCGGACGCGGGCCAGAGCGCCGCCGACTGGCTGGCACGCGAGGATGAGAAGGAGATTGCGCGGGTTCTGCGTGACTACGGCGAGGAGCGGTTCGCGAAGCGGATTGCGCGCCGCATTGTCGAGGCCCGGCAGGAACAGCCGGTTACCCGCACTACGCAGCTGGCCGAGCTGATCCGTGAGGCAGTGCCGTTTGAGGACCGCTACAAGCACCCGGCGACCCGCTCGTTCCAGGCGATCCGTATCCGGGTGAATGAGGAGCTGCCACAGCTGGACGAGGCTCTTTGCCAGGCGGTGGACCATCTCGGCCCGGGGGGGCGTCTTGTGGTGATCAGCTTCCATTCATTGGAGGATCGCCGCGTGAAGCGCTTCATGCGCGACCGCAGCCGGGGCCCGCAACTGCCACGTGGTGTGCCGGTGACGGCTGAGATGGAAGAGACGGGATTCCGGACAGTGGGCCGTGCCGTACAGGCATCGGAGGCTGAACGCAGTGTGAATGTGCGTGCGCGCAGCGCAGTGATGCGTGTGCTTGAACGCAGCAGTGCGGGGGAGGCCTGATCATGGGGGCAACGGCAGTCAGGTCCGAAACCGGAGGGCGCGCGCTGCGCTGGCGGGAAGTGCTGGACGCTGCGGCACGTATTTCCGGTCGTATCTTTCGGGGGCTCTGGGGTTCCAGGGTGCTGGTGACGCTGCTGATGCTGCTGGTGCTGACGGTTTCGGCACTGGCTGTGGTGTATGCATCCCATCTCAACCGGACGCTGTACGGCACCCTGACTGATCTGCGGGATGAGCGGGATGCCTATCAGCGGCAGTGGACACAGCTTCTTCTGGAACAGAGTGCGCTCAGCGCGCACAGCCATGTGGAAGGGCGCGCGGCGCGGGAACTGGAAATGAAGGTTCCCGCCCGCGATGACATTGTAGTCGTGACAACGCGGTAGATTCATGGCGGGACAAAAACACCAACAGACCGCTCGCAGGCACGACCGCGTGGCTATGGCTTCGTGGCGGCACCTGCTGGTGCTGGTGGCGGTACTGGGCTCCGCTGCCGCTGTCGGCGCTCGGCTGGTGGAGCTTCAGGTCCTGGACAATGAATTCCTGCGCGAGCAGGGCGAAGCACGCACCGCCCGCGTGGAACCCATCGATGCCAACCGTGGCGTGATCCGCGACCGTCATGGCGAACCCCTGGCCATAAGCACCCCGGTGAAGACCCTGTGGGCCAATCCCGGCGAGCTGCCATCGGACCATCTCGCCATACCCCGGCTTGCAGAGGCGGCGGAACTGGACGCGGCACAACTGCGCGAGCGCCTTGCCAGCAACAGCGAGCGTGAATTTCTCTACCTGCGCCGCAAGGTGCAGCCTGCACTGGCTCGGGAAGTCATGGAGCTGGAAGTTCCCGGTGTCTACAGCCGGCGCGAATACCGCCGCTACTACCCGGCGGGGGAAGTGACCTCACACGTGATCGGGTTCACCAACATCGATGAACAGGGCCAGGAGGGGATGGAGCTGTCCTTCAATCACTGGCTGGCGGGTGAGAAGGGGAGCAAGCGCGTACTCCGGGATAACCGTGGGCGCACCATCCGGGACCTTGGCCCCATCCGTGAAGCCCATCCCGGTAACGACCTCAATCTGAGCCTCGACCTCCGGCTCCAGTACCTCGCCTACCGTGAGCTGAAGGCTGCCGTCGAGGCCCATGGTGCGCGCGGTGGTACCGTGGTCATGCTGGATGTGGATAGCGGTGAGATCCTGGCGATGGCCAACCAGCCGGCGCTGAACCCGAATGACCGTGGACAACGGGATCCGGCCCGTGTCCGCAACCGCGCGATCACCGACCTGTATGAGCCGGGCTCGACCGTCAAGCCCTTTACGGCAGCGGCGGCTCTTGAGTCTGGCGAGTTCACCCCGGAAACCGTCATTAACACCAGCCCTGGCTACCGCCAGATGGGCGCCTACACGATTCGGGATCATCACGATTACGGCCGGCTCTCGCTCGCCGAGATCATTGTCCGTTCCTCGAATGTGGGCATCAGCCGCGTCGCTTCCGAGCTCTCCGGGGAGCGGCTCCAGAACCTGTTCTACAGCGTGGGATTCGGGCAGTCCACGGGCATCGGCTTCCCTGGGGAGTCGGTGGGTATCCTGCCGGCGAGCGTGAACCTGCGGCCGGTTGAGGTGGCGGCGCTTTCCTATGGCTATGGGCTCAGCGTGAACGCGCTGCAGATGGCCCAGGCTTACATGACCCTGGCCAATGGCGGTATCCGTTATCCCGTGACCCTGCTTAAAAACGATGAGGCACCCAAGGGCCATCGGGTCATGTCGCAAGAGACCGCGCGCCAGGTGCGGGCGATGCTTGCCAGGGTTGTGGAAGAGGGCACCGGCACGCGTGCGGACCAGGGCATCTACCGTCTGGCGGGCAAGACCGGGACAGTCCACCTGGTCGGCGCCAGCGGCTATGAGGCCGACCAGTACAAGGCGCTGTTCGCCGGCATGGGCCCGGTTGATGATCCGCAGGTGGTCACCGTGGTCACTGTTGATGCGCCTTCACGCACCGAGTACTACGGCGGTGAGGTGGCCGCGCCCATCTTTGGACGCATCATGGGTGACGCGCTGCGACTGCTGAATGTCAGCCCCTCCGGGGGGGCGTCCATGGCTGACGAATCCACCGGGACTGATGGGGGGCAGGGATGAGCCACGTCGCGCACAGTCTCAAGAACCTTCTAAGGGATCGGGCTGCCATTCCATCGGTACTGGATGTCTGGGTGCATGGCTTGAGCGCTGACAGCCGGCGGGTCCGCCCGGGGGATGCCTTCATCGCGCTGGCGGGTTCCGGCGGGGATGCCTGGGCGTACGTGGATGACGCCGTCGCGAACGGAGCGGTGGCGATCCTGCTGGAGGATGGCGCCGGGGACCCCAGAGAGTACCGTGGGGCCGTCCTGGTTCCGGTTGCCGGCCTGGGTGACTGCCTGGCCGGTCTGGCCGATTACTTTCATGGCCATCCATCCGCCCACCTCACCGTGATCGGAGTGACCGGTACCAACGGTAAAACCTCGGTTACCGGCTTCATCGCGGCCATTCTGGAGGCTGGTGGTATTCCCGCGGCTACCATGGGGACCCTTGGCTACGCCTTCCGGGAGTCCCGGGAGACGGCCAGCCATACCACCCCCGATGTGACCCGGGTGCACAGCCTCCTGGCTGGCTTCCTGGATCAGGGCGCGAAAGCGGTGGTCATGGAAGTTTCATCCCACGCCCTTGTGCAGGGCCGGGTGGACCGGGTGCGGTTTGATGCCGGCGTATTCACCAATCTCTCGCCCGAGCATCTGGATTACCACGCTGATATGGCAGCGTACGGTGCCGCCAAGGCCCGTCTCTTCATGGATCATGAGCCGGACATTGCGGTGGTCAATGCGGATGATGATTTCGGCCGCCAGCTGCCTGGTCGGTTGCCGGCCGAAACCCGCCTCTGGCGTTACGGGTACACGGCGGAGCAGCTCGAATGCCGCATCCGTGATGCCCGGCCCGCCAGCGACGGTATGGCCGCGATCCTCGATACCCGTCTGGGGCGGCTGTCACTGCAGACCCGCCTGATGGGCCATTTCAATATTGAGAATCTGGCGGCCGCCAGTGCCGCCGCACTGGCCCTGGGGATTCCCCCCGGGGTGGTGGAGACCGCGGCCGCCGGGGTGGAAGCGCCTCCGGGGCGCCTTGAGCCCTATGCGGCGACCAGCGGGCTGAAGCTGGTGATTGATTACGCCCACACAGCAGCGGCGCTTGAACACGCTCTGGCAGCTCTCAGGCCCCATGTCAGTGGCGAGCTGTGGTGTGTCTTCGGCTGTGGCGGCAATCGTGACCAGACCAAACGCCCGGCCATGGGCGAAGTGGCGGAACGGCTGGCGGACCATGTGATTCTGACCGATGACAACCCGCGTGATGAATCACCGGAGGGCATCGTGGCGGACATCCTTTCCGGAATGGCCGATGCCGCCGGTGTGCGGGTCATCCATGACCGTGACAACGCTATCACCACCGCCTTCCGGGAAGCGGATGCGACGGACCTGGTGCTGATCGCGGGCAAGGGCCATGAAACCACCCAGGAGCGTGGTGGCGTCCGTACCGCCTTCAGCGATGCCGGCGTGGTGCGCAGACTGATCGGTGAGGGAGGGGAAGCAGCATGATGCGGGCATTCTCCCTGGCGGAAATCACACCCCTGGTTCAGGGCACCCTGCGGGGTGAGGACCTGTTCTTCAGTCGTGTCGGCATTGATACCCGGACGCTGGCGAAGGGGGGTCTCTACGTGGCTCTGAGCGGGGACCGGTACGACGGTCATGACTTCGTGCGGGAAGCGGAAAAAGCGGGCGCCTGTGCCATCGTCGCGGAGAAGAAGGTGGATGCCAGTATGCCGGTGATCCAGGTGCGGGACAGCCGTTACGCACTGGGGCGCCTCGCCGGGCTCAACCGTGCCGAATTCGCGGGGAAACTGGTCGGGATTACGGGCAGCTCCGGCAAGACCACCACCCGGCAGATGATGCAGACGGTGCTGGCGGAAGCCGGCTCCGTGATGGCAACCGAGGGCAACCTGAACAATGAGATCGGTGCGCCGCTGACCCTGCTCCAGCTCGGGCCGGATGCAGAGTTCGCAGTCGTGGAGCTGGGGGCCAGCGGGCTCGGCGAGATCGCCTGGACAGGGTCTCTGGCTGCGCCGGACGTCGGTATCATTACCAATGCCAGTGCGGCGCATCTGGAGGGCTTTGGCAGCCTGGAGAACATTGTCTCCGCCAAGGGTGAGATCATCGATTCCGTGCGCGCTGGAGGCACCGTCATCCTGAATCATGACGAGGCTGCTTTTGAGGACTGGCGGGCACGGGCCGGTATGCGGCGGGTGCTCAGCATCTCCGCGCAGGGGGACCAGGATGCCAGCTTCCGGGCGGAGTCCATCCGCGAGGATGCCGACGGCATCGCGTTCACACTGCTCGGTGATGCCGTGACCGCCACCGACATCCGGCTGCCCATTCCGGGCCGGCACAACGTGGCCAATGCCCTTCTGGTGGCCGCAGCGGCGCACAGTCTGGGATTGGACATGGATCGGGTCGCTCGCGGGCTGGCAAACACACCGGCTGTGGCCGGTCGGCTGGAGCCCATCACCCTGCGGCCGGGCATCCGCATTCTCAACGACAGCTACAACGCCAACCCGGCCTCCATGGCGGCTGCCCTGCGGACTCTGGCCGCCATGCCGGCACCGCGGTTTGCCCTGCTGGGGGATATGGCGGAACTGGGGTCGGAAGCGGCCAGCCAGCACCGGGCCCTGGGTGAACTCGCCCGGCAGCTGGGCATTGAACAACTGATGGTCACCGGAAGCCATGCCAGCGATTACGCCGACGGCTTCGGTGACGGGACCCACACCGGCGACGCCCCGGAATCACTGGCGGACCGGGTGTGGGATGAACTGGGGGAGGCCGCTTCGATCCTGGTCAAGGGCTCGCGCAGCGCGGGCATGGATCGGGCGGTCACCCGTCTCAGAGAGAGGAACGACGACGCATGCTAGTCTGGCTGACTGATTTTCTGGCGCAGTACATCAGCGGCTTTGCCGTGTTCCAGTACATTACGCTCCGGGGCATCCTGGGGGTGCTGACGGCACTGCTGACCTCGTTGCTCATCGGCCCCGCCATGATCCGGCATCTGGCGCAGTATCAGATCGGCCAGGCGGTGCGGGATGACGGCCCCGAAACACACCTGAGCAAGGCCGGCACTCCCACCATGGGTGGTGCGCTTATCCTGGTGGCGGTGGCGCTGAGCACACTCCTGTGGTCGGACCTGAGCAACCGTTATGTCTGGATCACGCTGGGCGTGACGCTGGCATTCGGTGCCATTGGCTGGGTTGATGACTACCGCAAGGTTGTGGATCGCAATCCCAAAGGGCTGCCGGCACGCTGGAAGTATTTCTGGCAGTCGGTAACCGGCTTCCTGGCAGCCGTGGCTCTGTACGCCACCGCCACGCTGCCCCAGGAAATCACGCTCATTATGCCGTTCTTCAAGGATTTCGGCTTGCTGATGGGGCCGGTTGCCTTTGTGGTTCTGAGCTACCTGGTGATCGTCGGCAGCAGCAATGCCGTCAACCTCACTGACGGGCTGGATGGGCTGGCAATCATGCCTACGGTCATGGTCGGGGCGGCCCTGGGGATCTTCGCCTACGCCTCAGGCCACGCCAATTTCGCGGATTACCTGCAGATTCCGAACCTGCCCGGCACCGGTGAGCTGCTTGTCTACTGCGGCGCCCTTGTCGGTGCCGGCCTGGGCTTTCTGTGGTTCAACACCTATCCCGCGCAGGTCTTCATGGGGGACGTGGGTTCCCTGGCGCTGGGTGCAGGCCTTGGGGTCCTGGCGGTCATCGTCCGCCAGGAGATCGTGCTGTTCATCATGGGCGGCATTTTCGTGGTGGAAACCCTGTCGGTCATCGTTCAGGTCGCTTCGTTCAAGCTGACCGGGCGGCGGGTTTTCCGCATGGCACCGCTGCATCACCACTTCGAACTCAAGGGCTGGCCGGAGCCGCGCGTGATCGTGCGGTTCTGGGTCATCACGGTCATTCTCGTACTCGTGGGTCTTGCGACCCTCAAGCTGAGGTAGGGCAGACAGTCATGGCACTGATTGCATCGGATCGTCGCACACTCATCGTCGGGCTGGGAGCTACCGGCCTGTCGTGCGTGCGTCATTGCCATGCACTCGGCCGGCAACTGGCCGTGGCGGACAGCCGTGCCCAGCCGCCGGGTCTTGCTGAGGTGCGCGAGCGCTGGCCGGATCTGGAAGTGGTCACCGGCGCCTTTGATCCGGACTGGTTCTGCGGTTTCGATGAACTCATCGTCAGCCCCGGGATCAGCCTGGATGAACCGGCGATCGCGGCGGCCGCCGAGGCGGGTGTGCGGATTTCCGGCGACCTGGACCTGTTCCGGGAAGCCGTGGCGGCACCGGTGGTGGCCATCACGGGCTCCAACGGCAAGAGCACGGTCACCACGCTTCTCGGGCAGATGGCCGCGGAGGCCGGTGTGAACGCCGGTGTGGGAGGCAACCTGGGTACGCCGGCGCTGGATCTGATCGCCCCGGATGTGCCGCTCTATATCCTGGAGGTTTCCAGTTTCCAGCTGGAACGCACCACGGATCTGAAAGCCGAGGTGGCCACGGTCCTCAACGTCAGCGATGACCACATGGACCGCTACCCGGACCGGATGAGCTACTTCCAGGCCAAGCACCGGATCTTCCAGGGCGCACGCAATGCCGTCGTGAACCTGGACGATCCCCTGAGCCAGCCGCTGCTCAACGAGGGCATGGTGCCGCATTTCTTCGGACTCTTCCGGGTGGACCTCGGGGTCTTCAGTACCCGCGAGGACGAAACCGGTCTCTGGCTGACCCATGGTCTGGATAACCTGATGCACGCCAGCGAGCTGGGCGTGGCCGGCATGCACAACATCGCCAATGTGCTGGCAGCGCTGGCGCTGGGCAATGCGGTCGGGCTGCCCATGGACGCCATGCTGGCGGCCGCCCGCCGGTTCCGGGGCCTGCCGCACCGCAGCCAGAGCCTGCGGGAACACAGCGGCGTGCTCTGGGTGAACGATTCCAAGGCCACCAATGTGGGCGCCACACGGGCCGCAATCGAAAGCCTGGCGCCCGCCGAGGGCCAGCTGGTGCTGATTGCTGGCGGCGATGCCAAGGGAGCGGATCTGTCCCCGCTGGTGGAGGCGGTGACCGGGCGGGTCCGTCATCTGGTGCTCATGGGCCAGGATGCGCCGATCCTGGAAGAGGCTCTGGGTAACCTCGTGGCCAGCACGCGTGTCAGCACTATGGAGGAAGCGGTAAAGGTCGCGTCGGACAAGGCTTGCGCCGGGGACCGGGTACTGCTTTCCCCGGCCTGCTCGAGTCTGGATCAGTACAGCAGCTATGAGGCCCGGGGCGATGCTTTCGCCCGGGCTGTGGAGGCGTTATGACGGCGGTTGCGGGGAATATGCCCATCCGCGCGCCGCGGCGGGAACTCACGGCGCTTCTGTTGAGTGCGGGTGTGTTGCTGACGCTGGGCATTGTGATGATTGGATCGGCTTCCATGGATGTGGCGGCACAGAACTATGGCAGTCCGCTGCACTTCGTTCTGCGCCAGAGCGTCTATGTGGTGCTGGGCTGCCTGGCGGGGCTGGTTGCCGCCAACATTCCGCTCGTCTGGTGGCTGCGTGGTGCCTGGCTGTGGCTGGCCGGTGCCTTCCTGCTGCTGATCCTGGTACTGACGCCCCTGGGGGTCACCGTTAATGGCAGCACCCGCTGGATCTCCCTGGGTGTCGCGAACTTTCAGGTTTCGGAGGCGGCCAAGTGGCTTCTGGTGGTCTATCTGGCCGGCTACGTGGTCCGGCGTCACGCGGAAGTGGTGGATACCTGGCCCGGGGTGCTCAAGCCGCTGGCCATCCTGGGCGCGGCCAGCGGGCTTCTGCTGGTGCAACCGGATTTCGGTGCCGTGGTGGTGCTGATGGCGGCCGCCTTTGGTGTCATTTTCGTCAGCGGTGTCGGGCTGGGCCGCTTCCTGGTGGTGAGCCTGAGCGGTCTGGCCCTGGGCGCCGCAGCGCTGTTCAGCCAGCCGTACCGGATTGAGCGCCTGGTGGCCTACCTCGATCCCTGGAAGGACCAGTTCAATTCCGGCTACCAGCTGACCCAGGCGCTGATCGCGTTCGGTCGTGGAGAATGGACCGGAACCGGCCTGGGCAACTCGATCCAGAAGCTGTTCTATCTGCCGGAAGCCCATACCGATTTCATCTTTGCCATCGCTGCCGAGGAATTCGGGCTTCTGGGAGCGCTGGGCATACTGCTGACATTCACGGTGCTCGTTCTCACTGGCCTGCGTATTGCCCGCCGGGCCCGGGACGCCGGCATGACGTTCGGCGCCTGTCTGGCCTACGGCCTGACCCTGCTGATCGCGCTCCAGGCCTATATCAATATGGCCGTGAACACCGGGCTTCTGCCCACCAAGGGCCTGACCCTGCCGCTCGTCAGCTATGGCGGCTCCAGCCTGGTGGTGAGCTGCGTCACCATTGGCGTGATCGCGCGGGTCCAGATGGAAGTGGAAGATCAGCTTGCGCAGGAGGGCGATGCATCATGAGCCAGCGTTTCCTGATCATGGCCGGCGGCACCGGCGGGCACGTATTCCCGGCCCTAGCGACTGCTGAGGTGCTCCGGGAACAGGGG